>DATAEV010000134.1:0-5949 GCA_036257875.1 Actinomycetota bacterium
AAACATGCTCGGGACACAGATCGAGGAGGTTCGGGTCGCGCTCGTCGAAGAGGTCCTGGACGACGACCGTCCGCTCCGTGTAGGCGAGGGAGACGGTCGCGACCGGTTCGTGGGAGCACCGCATCTTCGCGCAGACCCGCATCGCGGGCAGCCTAGATCACACACGTGTGATTTCAAGCACTCCCGGCGAAGACCTGGAGGGTCACGAGTCTTTGCCCGGTGGGGTGTCCCAGTAGCCAGCGCTCGCTGGGCGATAGCCCACCACCAACACGTGGGTCCCGACCGGCACCAATGGATAGAGCTCGGTGACCTCATCGTTCTGCATCCGGATACAGCCATGGGAGGCGTAGCGTCCGATCGATGCCGGGTCGCTCGTGCCGTGGATGCGGATCAGGCCCGGGGCCGTGATGTACAACGCCCGCGGCCCCATCGGATTGCCGGGTCCGGGCCCGACCACGAGCGGCTCGCCCGCACCCCAACCGTCCGGCGCGGGGTTGTGCCAGGTGGGGTCGACCTGCTTGTCGTGGATCGTCCAGTCGCCGACCGGCGTGGTGAAGCCGGGCTTCGCTGTGGCCACGTTCCAGGTGCGCATCACGCGGAACCCGTCGTAGAGATCGAGCTCGTTGCGGTCGACATGCACGACGATGGTCCGCCCGAGGGTGTCGTCGGCGACCTTCGGCTGCACAGCTCGCGTGTGGAGCACGACGGTGTCATCGCCTGCTGCGAGGGCCCTGCGGACCGCGGTGGCCGCGGATCGCAGCGGCACCGTCGAGCCGGTCTTCGCGTGGATGAAGCTGACGTCCGTGAGCCCGCCGTTGAGGCCGATCGATGCATCGCGAGGTGCCACGTACACGTCTCGCGCGATCCGCCGGATCCAGGCGTCAACCCCCCCTCCCGTCGTCCGGTAGTCGAGCGGAAGTTCGACACCCAGGGCCTCACCACGGATCCGGTGCCACGCGCGATCGAACGTCCCCATGCCGTTCGCGGCGCGGAACGCACCGTCGACCGCGCGCTTGACCGCCGCCTGACGACCGAGCGCCCCCAGCGTGGTCGTCCAATGATCTTTGCCGATCGTGACCGTCAGTTGGGCGCGGAGGTCGCTTCGGGCCAAGGATCGGACGGCTCGGGTCGCCTCGGGGCGGGTCATCCCTCCGACGTCGACACCCGCGACCCGGACACCCGGAAGGATCCGATCCGCATGACCGGCTTCGTAACGGTACGCCGCGTACGCGACCCCGCCGAACAGGAGCGATGCAACACCGGCCACCGCAACGACGATGGCGATGAGCGGGCCGAGCCCGCGCTTGCGGCTGTGTCGTCCTCTGGCCATGGGGACTATCGGAACCTCTGGATCCGTGGATGATACCGGTGGGAAGCGTACCGGGCTCAGGCGGAGGCGAGCGTATCCGCCGGTAGCGGGATCCCGATCGCCGACCCATACGATGCGAGCCCCTTCGCTCCTCCGGACGTGGAGGCGCCCAGCGCGACGATCGGCCCGTCGGCCGTGATGAGGACAGCCGCTCGGTCTGCTTGCTCGAGGAATCCCTTCGGAGCTCCCGCGACTCGTCCGGCCGGCACCGTGATCGTGACGGGAGGAGGCGGAGGGCCCGATCCCTGCGTCAGGAGCTGCAGCGTGACCCGAACGGGCGTGGGGCCCGGATCCACCAGCACGAGCTGTGGGTGTGCGGGCTCCCCGTCGACCGTTGGGATCACGACCCATGCGGCAGCGGGCGCCACCGCGCCTCCCGTCGCGGCGTCGTCGCTCTGCTGTCCTCGGGCCCGGAGAGCGGCGACGAACGGCACCCCCGCTTCGGACGTGACGTCCACCGAAGAAGGACCGACGGAGATGATCGGATAACCCACGGTCGAGGCGCCGGGTTGCTGGGTGCTCCCCGCCGTGCCTGCCGCCTGGGGCGCCACGGACGACACGAGCTGGGCCGCGAACTGCATCCCCTGGGTTCCGGGGACGAACATCGCGAGCTGGGACTGTCCGGCGCCCTCGGCGACCGGGAGGTACGCGGTCGTCGTGGTGGCCGGCGCACCGATGACCGACCGGACACCGCCGTCGGGGCTCTCGCTGAGGCTCGCCGCTGCCACGCGGCCTCGACTCACGTCGATCTCGGCCCCCACGATGTCCTGCCCCAGCACCTTGGCGCCGACGTTGAGCGCGACGCTTCGTCCCGGAGCGAGCGTCCGGTCGATCCAGTCCGCGCTCCGAACGGGAGGCAGGCGCGGTCGGAACAGCGCCACGTCGAACACGGCTTCGACCGAGAACGGGTTCATCACCACCACATACGAACGATGGCCTTGTTGGGTGTCGGAGTCGGTCATGTACCACGTGCGTGAGGCGGCCGGGGCGCACGGTTCGACGCCGAGCCCCCGCGACGGAGGAGCGGCTCGAACGAGCCAGCCCGCGGCGATCCAACCGCCGAACACCTCGATGTACGTCGCGTCGGACGTCGATCCCGCCTCCACGGGTTGGAGGACCTCGTGACCCGCAGGCACGGTGATCGTGACCGGTGCGGACGGAGCTCCTTCGCTCAGCTCCGTCAAGCGCACCTCGACGGGCTGCGGCCCGGGATCGGCGAGTGCGATCGAGCCGCTCCACCCTTGGCCGCCTCCGTGCGGACAGAGCCAGACGCTGGAGACGGCGGTACCCCGCACGGCGTCGGCCGGGGTCGCCGGACCGGCCCGCTCCCCGGCGATACCGCCCACGACGACGAGGCCGATCGCGACGAGCACGAGGATGCCTCTTCCGTACCTCCTCACGGCGTCGATCCGTTCATCGAGCAACCGGCTTCCGGCTGATCCACAACGCGGCGGCCCACACGGCGGCGAGCACCCAGATCGCGATCGTGCGCGGCAGCTGCGCGCCGTACCGGATCGAGATCGAAGGACCGTCCACGGGGAACGAGGTCGCCCACCCGAACGCCCGATCCGGCTCGCTGGCCCGACCCGGCACCGTCCAGGCATCGTCGAACTCCGTCGAGAGCGCGGCGAGGTTGCCGCCGCCGGTCGCACCCGACCAGCCGCCCTCGACCTGCGGGAGCGGGACCGAAGGCACCGCGGTCAGTCGCTGGGTCGCCGCGGGCTGCCCGGCCGCGATGATGTCCGCGGTCTTCGCGTTCGCCTTCAGCACGGCTGCAGGCGGAAGAGACGCGTCGTTCAGCCAGATCGCGAGGCCAGCCGCGGGCACCACGTCAAGATCGACCTGGGCGTCAAGCTTCGCGCGGGCGGCATCGGTGAGCTGGTCATCGCTCGCGACCAAGTAGCGCACGCCGAAGGGGGCGAGCAGCGCACCCCCGTGGATCGACGTCCCCGACAGGATCTCACCCAGGGCTTCGCGCATCGCGTCGCTGCCCGGCCCGACGAGGGGTCTCGCGGTATCGATCGCGAGCGCGCCGACGCGCGTGGTGATCCCGTATCGGAGCGTCGCCTCCCCCGCCTCGACCACCCCCTGGGGATCGCCCCCCGGCGCCGGGAACGAGCGACCATCGTCGGCGCCGACCCACAGGACGCGGAACGAGCCCTTCGAGGAAGAGTCGACGAACGCCCAGGCAGCCGGGATGCGGTCGGGACCCCCGATCGCCCACTGCGCGGTCATGGCGGCGATGGCTTGCAGCAGGATCCCGCCCGCCAGCGTCAGCGTGAGCAGCGCCGTCCCCACCTGGCGGAACCCGAACGCCGCCCGACCGAGACCGCCGATCGCTGATGCGAGCCCGAACGCGACCAAGAATGCCTCGGCGGTCGCCGTCAGGGACACGTACACGGGCGTGTTCGCGACCTGGCTGGGAAGGTAGCCGGCGGCCGAGAGCCAGGCGAGGACGAGCCCGGCGATCGCGATCACGCCGGCCCGCAGCGCGGGCGCTCGCCGGTCGCCGCTGGCGAGCGCCAGGCCGAGGGCGGCGGCGACCGGAAGGAACAACGCGGGTGCCCAGGTCGCCGGCCCGTCCTCGAACGCGAGCCGGATCAGATGCCACGGATCGCTCGATCCCAGCTCCGAGCCGAGTGACGCTCCGTGTCCGGCAACGAGCGAGGGAACGAACGGGAAGAGGAGGACGGCCGCACCGACCGCGGACAGCGCGGCGATCGCGAGGCCGCGGGCACGCCGAGAGCCCGCGACGAGCTGAGCGATCGCAACGACCCCGATCGCCAGCAGCAACCCCGGCACGAACGCGACCCCGACCGCGATCGTCACGGCCAGCCCCGCGATGAACCGCCAACGTCCGTCCGGAGGCTCGGCGGACCCGAAGGCGACCTCGAGCCGCTCGACGAGCGCAGGCAGGACGATCAACGCCGCGAGGAGCGCGATGCGGCCATCGGAGAACGCCGACAGCATGACGGCCGACAGGCCGTACGCGGACGCCGCAACCACGGACGGGCCGGGCCGGCCGGTCAACCGAACCGTCGCGCGATAGCAGAGGATCGCGGCAAGGGCCGGGCCGGCCCCCACCATGACCTTCTGTGCCAGGCCGGTGCTGGCGAACAACAACCCGGAGAGCCCACCCATGAGCCCGAGCGCGGGGCTGGCGGCGAGGGATCCCCCGAGCGGCGTCGTCCGATACGCGGAAACGAACTCCGCGAAGAAGCCCGACGGCGAGGTGGGGAACGTCGGGATCGCGCCACCGTACAGCCGACCGGATCCGAAGAGGCCCCGCGCCGCGAGGGCACCGACGACGATCCCGAGGAAGCACGCGACCATCACCGGGTGCGTCGAGACCAGCGAGACCGTGCGCTGGCGGAGCCTCGCCGCCGCGGGCTCATCGGCCTCTGCCGCCTCGAGCTCACGCTGCTCCTCCAAGATCCGCTCGGCGGTCGTGAACCAGCGCGGGAGCCGGAGTCCCGCCGACTCGGTGAACCGCCGAAGCACGTGATCCTTGATCCGTCGGTGCTTCTGGACGCGGCGCCGGGCACGGAGGGTCCCCGGCAGGTGCGCAACGTTCCAGCCGATCGCGGCCACGACCTCGAATGCCTCCTCGAACCGGCGAGACAACAGCAGGAAGAGCAGCCGAACCACGGTGAGCACCACACCGAGCGGCACGACCCACGCCAACGTCAGCAGTCCGTCGTTCTTGAGAACGGACGCGAGGGCGGCACGATCCTCCTCATACCGGCGGCTCCGCTCGACGCCCGGTCGATCATCGCGCTCGCCCACGGCGGCGTGGCGCACCCGCGCGAGCGGTGTCATCAGAACGTTGAACCCGGCGATCCGAGCTCTCCAGCACAGGTCGAGATCGCCGTCGTCATCACCGAGCCGCTCGTCGAACAGCCCACTCGTCTGCCAGACCTCCCGAGCGACGAGCATCGCGCACGAGTCGACCGACAAGACCTCGAGGACTCGGTCGAACTGGCCTTGATCGATCTCCTCAGCCTGCAACGCGGAGTAGGGGTGGCCGAACAGGTCGGCGGATCGCCCCACATCGCGGAGCCGCCGAGGGTGATCCCAGTCGACGATCTTCGCTCCGACGATCCCGACGCGTTCGGCGCCAGCGAGCATGGTCGCTTCCACGAGCCTCGCGACGGCTTCAGGATCAAGGACCGCGTCGTCATGCAACAGCAGGATGAAGTCCGCCTCCGCGGCGACCGGATGCGCGACGGCTTCATCGAAGGAGCGAGAGAGTCCTAGACGGCTGTCGTGCCGCAGGACCCGGCCCTCGCCGAGCGCCTGGACGAGCAACTCGTTCGAGCCGTCGGCGGAGGCGTCGTCGACCGCGAGAACGCCGACACGAGGGTACGTCTGCACCGCGAGGGCTTGGAGGCACTCGCGGAGCCACTCGGCCGCGTCTCGGACCGCGAGGACGACGAGGACCGAGGGAGCGCGCTCGGGCGGAGAGGCGTATGCGGTGGTTGCACTCATGCGCGGTTCACGCGGGCGGCGAGCCTAGCACCGGGTGGGAGCTGGAATGGAAAAGGGGCCCCGAGGGGCCCCTTTCCGTGATCGGGCACCGA
>DATAEV010000145.1:0-8106 GCA_036257875.1 Actinomycetota bacterium
GCGAACGAGCAGCGGGGGGAGCGCCTGCCCGGGATAGATCTCGTCCTGGGCGCCAGGCTCGATGATCGTCCCGTCGCCCATCACGCTGAAGCTCGGCATCCGTCCGAAGGTCGTCTCCGGAGCCACGAACCCACCCTCGAGAGTCACGCGAAGGACGACCTGGTCCGCGCCGGTCGGGTGGACGATCCCTGAACCCGAGGGTTCCGATCGCGCACCCGTCGGGGCATCCGCGCATGCGACGATAGTCAGGGCGAGCACGGCGAGGACGAGGAGCTTCGGGCGCATCCGGTCTCCTTCGATCGGCCGGCAGGATCAGGTGGTGCTTCGACGGGTCGGGTGTCCAGAACGGTTCCCCGCTAGAGGTAGACGCCGGTCCGGTGTTCCGTGACCGGAGGCTCCGGTGTGGTCTGGACGCGGAACGGCAGGCGCGTCCGCTCCGATCCGTCGATCGCTAGGACGAACGTGTGCTCGCCCCCCGTCTCGAAGACCAGACCATCGAGGTTGAGCGCCAGCGTCGCCGTCCCGGGACCGTTGGGTGAGGTGAAGGAGGCCTCGAGGGCGCCGCTCGGGCCGAAGGCCCGAGCGGCGCCCTCGGGATCGAGCAGCGTCAACGTCAGCGTGTGTTGTCCCGCCTCGGCTGCGACCGTGCGCACGATCAACCCGATCCCGACACGGTCGTGGCGTGCAGGGAACGCGGTCGTCTGGATCACCTGCCACCCGATCCCGAGGGCGTGCAGCTTGCCCCCCGACGCCTGGACGGCGTCCGCGAGGAACGCCTCGATCTCCATGGCCGCATCCTACGGGGTACGGTTGGAGCGGATCGCTGGCAGGAAGGCGAACGATGGGTCACGCCCTCGACTACCTGGAAGACGAGCTCGTCGAGCTCGAGACGAACGGGCTGCTGCTGCACCCGCGGACGCTGGAAGGCCCCACGGGTGCGCGCGCGACGTTCGACGGGCGCGAGGTCATCAACCTCGCTTCGAACAACTACCTCGGCCTGTCGAACCACCCGCGCATGAACCGGGCCGCCGCGGATGCCGCCGAGCGCTTCGGCGCCGGGACCGGCGCGGTGCGGACGATCGCGGGGCAGATGCGGATGCACCTGGATCTGGAGGAACGCTTCGCGGCCTTCAAGCACGCCGATGCGGCCCTGCTGTTCCAGTCGGGATTCACGGCGAACGCCGGTACCGTCGCGGCCATCCTCGGACCCGACGACGTGATCGTGAGCGACCGGTTGAACCACGCGTCGATCATCGACGGCGCGCGTCTGTCGAAGGCCGAGATCAAGGTGTTCGAGCACCGCGACGTTGCGGATGCCGAGCGCCTCCTGACGGAGACGGCGAAGCCCGGCCGCCGTCAGCTCCTGATCACGGACGGCGTCTTTTCGATGGACGGCGACATCGCGCCGCTCGGCGACCTCGTGGAGGTCGCCGAGCGGCGCGACGCCATCATGATGATCGACGACGCGCACGCGTCCGGCGTGCTGGGGACGGGCGGCGCCGGGACCGTGGACCACTTCGGGTTGCACGGTCGCGTCGACATCCAGGTTGGGACGCTCTCGAAGGCGATCGGCGTGCTGGGCGGGTTCATCGCGGGCCCGCCGCACCTGGTCGAGTGGCTGCAGAACCGCGGCCGTCCGTATCTGTTCTCGACGAGTCCGCCGCCTCCCGTCGTCGCCGCGTGCGTCGAGGCGCTCCGGATCATCCGCGAAGAGCCCGATCGGCTGGAGCGACTGTGGACGAACACCCGGTTCCTCAAGGACGGTCTGCACGAGCTCGGGTTCGACACCGGAAACTCGGAGACGCCGATCACGCCCGTGATCACCGGCGACGAGGAGGAGACGCAGGCGTTCGCACGCCGGCTCTTCGAGGAGGGCGTCTTCTGTCCGGCGATCGTCTTCCCGACGGTGGGGCGGGGGAAGGCGCGGGTCCGGACGATCGTCACCGCCGACCACACGGAGCGGGATCTGGCCGAGGCGCTCGCTGCGTTCGAGCGCGTGGGGAAAGAGCTGGGGTTACTCGGCGAGTGAGTCGGTTGAGTCCGCTGCGACCTTGGCCTGAAGACCGCGGATCATCAGGTCGAGCCCGAACTCGAACTGCTCGTCGGGATCGCAGTCGGCCCAGTGGTGGCTGACGGCGGCGAGGGTCGGGAAGGCCTCCTCGGGGATCTCGGCGCCAATGAAGGCGTCCTCGTGTCGCTCTTTGATGGAGCCAGCCTCCATCATCACGAACCCTTGGATGTATCCGCCGAACGCGTGGAACGCCTGGACGACGTCACGATCGGCCAAACCGGCCTCCCGGAACATCGTGAGGGCGAACTCCGTCGGTCGAAGCGACTCGGGCGACGAAGGCGCAGGGCCGTGCATCTCCGCGAACAGACGCAGCAGATCCGGGTGCGCCTGCAGCAGGCGTCGCCACGACCGAGCGCCGGCCTTCGCGCGGTCCACCCAGTCGTCGTATCCGTCGGGGAACTCGTAGCTCGCCATGATCCGCTCGCAGACGCCCTGGAGGAGGTCGTCCTTGTCGTGCACGTGGTTGTAGAGCGACATGGCCTCGACACCGACCTCGCGCGCGACGCGCCTCATCGTGACCGAGTCGAGCCCCTCGGAGTCCATAACGGTGATCGCGGCGTCGATCACTCGCTCACGCGTGAGGCGTTCGCGGTCCTTCGTGGCAGTCGCAGACGGGTCCATGTTTTTCTCCGAACGTTCGCCGTCTGAGGGGACCGGACGGGTTGACACACTTACGTCGTACGCATATCCTCCCTACACCGTAAGCATACAGCGTACGTCAAGCGATCTTCGCTAGGGGGGGTTCCCATGAAGATCAGTCCGGAAACGCTCGCCCGGGCGAGCAGCCGTCATCCGTGGCGGACCGTTGCCGTCTGGGCAGTCATCCTGGTCCTGGGGTTCGGGGCGTCGGGAGTTCTGTTGAGCGACGCGCTCACCACGGACTTCGATTTCACGAACAACCCAGAGGCGATCCAGGCACAGAAGATCCTGGAGCAGAAGCAGCTGCAGCAGGACATCTCGCCGGAGACGTTCGTCCTGGTGGGACCTGAGGGTGCGACGAGCGATCCTCAGTTCGCCTCGAAGGTGAACGCTGCCCTGAACGACCTCCGCGGTCTCGATACGACGGTCGTGCTCCAGGTCCCCAAGCAGTACCCCCTCTCTCCGCAGGATGCTCAGGACCCGCGGGCCGCGGCCCTCGGTCCGTTCGACTCGGAGGATGGGACGGCCGTTCTGTTCAGCGTGGTCCTGACGAACGACTCGGATAAGACGGCCACGATCGTCGACGAGCTGAACACGATCCGTGAGCGCTACAGCACGGGCGGCACCACGATGTACGAGTTGGGAGAACCCACGTCGACGGACGACTTCAAGAAGATCTCCGAAGAAGACCTGCGGAAGGGCGAGGGGATCGGCATCCTCGTCGCGATCGTCGTCCTGCTGATCGTCTTCGGTTCGCTGATCGCGGGCGTCACGCCGATCATCATGGGTTTCTTCGCGATCGGCGTCGCGTTCGGACTCGTCGGGCTGATCGGTCAGGTGTGGCGTTTCAGCTTCTTCGTCCCGAACCTGATCTCGATGCTGGGGCTGGCCGTCGGGATCGACTACTCGTTGTTCATCGTCTCCCGGTACCGGGAGGAGCGTCGCCGGGGGCGGGACAACCTCGATGCGATCGCGATGTCCGGTGCCACGGCGAACCGTGCCGTCTTCTTCAGCGGCATGACCGTCGTGGTCGCGCTCGCGGGGATGCTCCTGGTCCCCACGACGATCTTCCGGGGGCTGGCGGGCGGCGCCATCTTCGTCGTGCTGATCTCGGTCGCGCTGTCGATGACCCTCTTGCCGGCATTGATGGCGCTGTTCGGCGACCACCTCGTGAAGCCGGGCTTCATCTTCGGCCGTGGTCGGACGCTCGAACAGGGTCGTGCCGGCGGGTTCTGGGACCGTGAGTCCCGCTCCGTGATGAAGCGCCCGTGGGTGTACCTGATCGTCGCCGGCACCTTCATGCTCCTGCTCTCCGTCCCCTACTGGGCGCAGAGGAGCCCGGTCGATAACGGCCGGGGCATCAGGACGGGGTTCTCGGGCATCTCGACGATCCCCGATGACATCCAGACGAAGCAAGCCTTCGACGTGCTGGTCGCGAAGTTCCCCAAGGTCGGCGAACAGTCGACGACCGACGTCGTCATCCCGGGCTCACCGACCGACCCGAACGTCCAGCAGGGGATCACGGCCCTCGAGGCCGCCGCGGCGAACGATCCGGCGTTCGGGAAGCCGCAGCCTCCGGTGGCGAGTTCCGACGGGACGATCACATTGGTTCGCTTCCCGATGGCGGGAGCCGCGGCCGACTCATCCGGTCAGGTCGCGGTAGACGGCATAAACAACATGCGAGACGTCTACGTTCCCCAGGCCTTCGGGGGCGATTCCGGGGTCCTCGTCGGAGGGGAGCCACCGGGCCAGAACACAGCCGTCGTGGTGGACTTCTTCGACATCTCCAACTTCTACACACCCATCATCATCGCGCTGGTGCTGGGGCTGTCGTTCATCCTCCTGACGGTCGTGTTCCGCTCGATCGTCGTGCCCGCGAAGGCAATCGTGATGAACCTGCTGTCGGTCGGTGCGGCCTACGGCCTGATCGTGCTCATCTTCCAGCAGGGCGGCCCGTCATGGGCCAAGTCGATCGCCGATGCGCTCAACTTCATCCAGGTCCCGGCGATCGAGGCGTGGCTCCCGTTGTTCCTCTTCTCGATCCTGTTCGGGCTGTCGATGGATTATCAGGTCTTCCTGCTGACACGGATCCGGGAGGAGTACGACAAATCGGGCGACAACTCCGAGGCGGTTGCCTTCGGTCTTCGAACGACGGGCGGCATCATCACTGGTGCGGCGATCATCATGGTGGCCGTGTTCGCGGCCTTCGCGAGCGGACGGATCGCCGGGATCCAGCAGATGGGGTTCGGCCTAGCCATCGCCGTGTTCCTGGACGCGACGATCGTCCGTTCGATCCTGGTGCCGTCCGCGATGAAGCTGCTCGGCGACCGCAACTGGTACCTCCCGGGGTGGCTCCAATGGCTGCCCAAGGTCGACGTCGAGGGACACGGCGCGGCCGAGCGCGTCACGATCCCGGACACGCCGGCCGAGCTCGTGGAAGCCCGCGACACGAACGACTGACCGATCGATACCCGGAAGGGGGAGGCTGCCCGCGCCTCCCCCTTCCGTCGTCTCCGGACGCGAGCGGCCGCCTGCCATGATTGGGCCATGCGTCGACTGACCGACGGCTCGCCGCACGCCCGGCTCACGCTAGCGGTCGACGTGCTCGCGATCGCCGCGTTCATCCTCGTCGGGATGCGGTCCCACTCGGACGCGGCGGCCGCGTCGATCTTCCTCCGCAACTTCGTGCCGTTCACCGGCTCGTGGCTCGTCGTCGCCTGGTTCGTCGGGACGTATCGTCCGCCGACGCCGGTCGGCCTGGTCGTGACGCTGCTGATCGCGATCCCGATCGGCGTGCTGCTGCGCGCGCTCTGGGTCCGAAGCTGGAGCGTCGGTGAGGTGCTGACCTTCGCGCTCGTAGCGCTCATCTTCGCGACGATGCTGATCGGGCTGGGTCGAGCGATCTCGGCCCTGCTCGGCGCCAGGCTCTTCGACCGGCGGCCGTCGTGACCTCGATCGACATGCCCGACCCCGGGGCGGCGCGGAGCTTCTGGCTGGAAGAGGCGCTGCGTGACGACCCCGGAGAGCCGTGCCCGCCGCTCGACGCCAACGTCGCCGCCGACGTGTGCATCGTGGGAGGCGGGTTCGCCGGCCTGTGGACGGCGGTCCGCCTCGCCGAGCGCGAGCCCGGGCTGCGGATCGTGCTGCTGGAGCAGGACATCGTCGGCGGCGGTGCGAGCGGTCGCAACGGCGGGTTCTTCTCGTCGTCCTGGTGGGATCTGCCCGCGCTGACCGGGTTGTACGGCGAGCGCGAGGGACTCCGCTACGCCTTGACGCTCGCGGATTCCGTCGCAGAAGCGAGGGACTTCTGCGCGACCAACGGGATCGACTGCTGGTTCCACCTCGACGGCGCGATGGGCGTGCGAGCCGGTTCCTGGCAGGAGGGGATCAGCCGGAGGTCGGCGATCGACCTGTGTGTCCGGCTGGGCTACGGGGACCGGATGGTCGCCCTGACCGCTGCCGAGACGCGTGCCCGCGCCGACTCGCCGACGTTCGAAGGTGGCGCCTTCATCCGCGACGCCGCCGTCGTCCAGCCCGCGCGCTTGGCGCGCGGACTCCGTCGCCTCGCGCTCGACCGAGGGGTGCGCATCTTCGAACGCACCCGCGTCACGGGCGTCGACCGGTCGCGTCCGGCGATCGTTCACACCGACCACGGTGCGGTCCGTTCGGATCGGGTCGTGCTGGCCCATGGCGCGTGGGCCGCCGGCTGGCGGGACTTCGCCCGGAGCTTCTCCGTCATCGTCGACTACGTCGTCGTGACGGAGCCGATCCCCGACAAGCTCGAGGAGATCGGTTGGACGTCACAGATAGGGATCGCGGACGGGCGCGAGTGGCTCTACTACCTCCGCCCGACGGATGACGGCAGGATCGCGATCGGCGGCGGGACCGGTGGCGTCGTCTTCGGAGGCAAGGCGAGCGGCCGAGCCGTGACGCACGATCGCAGGATCGCCGAGGTTGCCGCGCGCGGGCTGCTCCGGATGTTCCCGCAGCTGGAGGGGACCCGCTTCACCCATGCGTGGGGAGGGCCGATCGACCAGACGCCGGCGTTCGTGCCCTTCTACCGGACGCTCCAACCGGGAACGATCCACGCCGGGCTCGGATACAGCGGCCATGGGCTCTCGCAGACGTACGTGGGCGGCAAGATCCTGGCGTCGACCGTGCTGGGCGTCGAGGACGAATGGACGACGCTCGCCGTCAACCGGCCGGAGACGATGAAGGCACCGCCCGAGCCGTTCCGCTGGGCGGCGGTCAAGACGATCGCAGCCGCGTTGGAGCGGGGCGACGCTCGCGAGGAAGCCGGCATGCGGCGCGGCGTCGTCAACGAGCTGCTGGGGCTGGGTCCGATCGGGCTTCGTGAGCGCTACGTGACGAGGCGTCAGTAGCGGTCGTCGTGGGCCGGCAGATCTCGGCTGGGACGACCGACCTCGATCGTCGTTCCGCCGAGCCGCCCTGCACCGGCGCGCTGGAACCTGCGCACCTGGCGGCGCCAGGCGAGCCACGCGACGCCGATCAACGCCGTGACGGACAGGATCGCGGTCAGCACGATCACGAGCGTGATCTTCAGGACCAGACCGAGCACGCCCGCGAGGGCGGCCAGCAGCAGGAGGAACAGCAAGACGATCATGGCTCTTATCGTACGGCCGACCCGGCGAAACGGGTGAGCCGTCGCACGAGCACATCGGGCCGCTGGATCGGGAGGTCGTGGATCCCCTCCATCCAGGCGAACGTCGCCGGGGACCCGGCAGCCTTCAGACGCTGCACCGACTCACGTTTCGCAGCGTCGAACGCCGCCGCCTCCGCGGACCCATGGGCGAGGATCGCGAGCGTGGGAACCGTCAGCCCTGCATGGAGCGCCGGCGCGTCCTGGTCCCAGATCGCCCGGAGGATCCGGAAGTGGTTCGCGTGCGACAGCCGCGGATGGATGCGACCCTGTCCGTCCACCCGCATCAGAGAGAGGAAGATCGCATCCACCTCGGGCGTCAGCGGGACGGGCGACCAGCGGGCAAGGCCGGCGCGGAAGGAGTCCAAGGGCGTCCCGGCGAGCAGGGGCGGCGCGAGTTGTCGTTTCGCCGCTTCCCACGTGGCGAACGAGCTCCGCAGCCGGAAGACGCCACCGTCGACCAGCACAGCGCCGCTCACCGCACGAGGGTGACCCGCCGCGAGGGCGAGCGCGACATCGGCACCCCACGAGTGCCCCACGACGATCGGCCGTCGCAGCCGCGCCGCCTTGATCACCGCCACCGCGTCGGCGGTGACATGGTCGAACCCGTACCCGGACGAGGGTTTCGCCGACAGGCCGTGGCCGCGCGCGTCGTAGGTGACGACCCGGAACCGCCGGGCGAGTCCGGGAAGCATCAGATCCCAGATCCGTTGCGAGGAGGCCAGACCGTGGTGGA
>DATAEV010000086.1:0-16834 GCA_036257875.1 Actinomycetota bacterium
GGTCGGCGGGTACCATGACCCGAAGACCCCCGAACCCAACCTTCCCGAAGGGTCGTTCATGCGCATCTTGATCCTGGGCGGCGACGGCTACCTCGGTTGGCCGACCGCCATGCGATTCTCCGCTCGAGGCCACGAGGTCCACGTCGTCGACAATGAGCTCCGGCGGCGCGCTCACGAGCAGGCCGGGACCGACTCGCTGACCCCGATCCGCCGGCTCCCCGAGCGTGTCGGCGCCTGGCGGGAGCTCACCGGCCGCGAGATCGGTGTCACTCTCGGCGACCTGACGGATTGGGACTTGGTGGAGACGGTGTTCGACGGCTTCCGACCGGACGCCGTCGTGCACTACGGCGAGATGCCGAGCGCGCCGTACTCGATGAAGGATCGCGAGCACGCGGTCCTCACGCAGTCGAACAACGTGATCGGCACCTTGCACGTCCTCTACGCGATCCGCGACCTCGTCCCGGACGCGCATTTGGTGAAGCTGGGCACGATGGGTGAATACGGGACACCGAACATCGACATCGAGGAGGGCTTCATCGAGGTCCGCCACAACGGCCGGTCGGACTACCTCCCGTTCCCGAAGCTGCCGGGCTCGATCTACCACCTCTCGAAGGTGCACGACTCGCACAACATCCACTTCGCGTGTCGCGTCTGGGGTCTGCGCGCCACCGACCTGCACCAGGGCGTCGTGTACGGGATCCGCACGGAGGAAACCGCGCTGGACGACCGGCTGCTCACGCGGTTCGACTACGACGACGTCTTCGGAACCGCGCTCAACCGCTTCTGCCTCCAAGCGGTGATCGGCCATCCGTTGACGGTGTACGGAGCCGGAGGGCAGACACGGGGGTACCTCAACATCGAGGACACCCTTCGTTGCATCGAGCTCGCCGTCATGAACCCGGCCCAGGCGGGTGAGTACCGCGTCTTCAACCAGTTCACGCAGCAGTACTCGGTGCTGCAGCTGGCCGAGCTGGTCCAGAAGGCCGGAGCCGAGATCGGGATGGACGTGACCGTCCACCCGATCGACAACCCACGCGTCGAGGCCGAGCAGCACTACTACAACGCCGCGCACACCAAGCTGCTCGACCTCGGCCTGCGGCCTCACCTGCTGGACGAGACGCTGATCGAGTCCATGTTCTCGACGATCGAACGGTTCAAGGACCGCGTGCTCGTCGACCACATCCTTCCCAAGGATCGCTGGCGCCCGATCGGCCCGAGATGAGGCGTCCGTGACGGCCGTCCGGATCCTGGGGATCGTCGCCGGGATCGGCCTGTTCCTCATGGCCGTCCGGGCGTACGAGCGGCGCCGCATCAGCCGACTGAACCTGATCGTCGTGACCCTCCTGGGGACGGCCCTCGTCGTGCTGTCGCTCCGACCGTCCGTCTACGACCCCGTGTTCAACTGGTTCGACATCGTGCCCGGTGCGGAGCGGCGGGTGATCTTCGTCCTCGTGATCGGCGTCCTCCTCCTGTTCTTCCTGGTGTTGCGGCTCCAGTCGGGGTCCGATACGAATGACCGGGGGCTCCGGTTGTTGGTCGAGGCGCTCGGCAGCGAGCGGTTCGACTGGGACCGTGCCGCCGCCCTCCCCGAAGGAAGACGCATCGTCGTGATCCTGCCGGCGTACAACGAGCAGGAGAGCGTCGGCGACGTTGTGCGAGCGATCCCCGGTGAGTTTGAGGGGATGCAGGTGATCCCCGTCGTCGTGAGCGACGGGAGCGACGACGCGACGGCCCGTCGCGCCCGCGATGCCGGTGCGCTCGTGACCGAGCTGCCGATCCGTCGTGGCGGTGGCCTCGCCCTCCGCGTCGGGTACGAGATCGCGCTGCAGCTCGACGCCGAGATCGTCGTGACGATGGATGCGGACGGGCAACACCTCCCATCGGAGCTGCCCGTGATGATGCATCCGATCCTTGACGGCAGCGCGGACTACGTGAACGGGTCGCGGATCCTCGGCGAATTCGAACGCGAGAGCCTGCTGCGCCACCTCGGGGTCCACCTGTTCGCTCGGATCGTGACGGTCCTCACCGGGCGGAGGATCACCGACCCATCCAGCGGCTACCGGGCCGCCCGCGCGGAGCTCCTGCAGCGCTTCGTCCTCGAAGAGGATCAGTTCTGGACGAGCGAGATCCTGATCGAGGCCCTCCGGCATCGCGCGCGTGTGGTCGAGGTCCCGGTTACGATCGTCGCGCGGGCGGGCGGGGAGTCCAAGAAGCCCGCCAGCCTCCGCTACGGCTGGAGCTTCTCGAAGGTCATCGTTCAGACCTGGCTGCGCTGATCGCGACGGCGACCTCGGCGGCCAGGCGAGCGTTGTCCTGGAGCAGGGCCAGGTTGGCATCCAGCGACCGGCCGTCGGTCTCCTCGGCCAGGGCGCGAAGCAGGAACGGCGTGACCTCCTTGCCGGCAACGCCCGCCTCGGTCATCCGGCTCTCGACGCGGGCGGTCGCGGCCAACAGCTCGTCACGATCCAACGCGCGCTCGGACGCGATCGGGTTGCACAGGACGATCGCGGCCCCAACCCCGAGCGACCGATGTGCTCGTGCGATCGCCGCTGCTCCGTCGGGCGTATCGACCCGATGCTCCAACTCCACCGGCGCCTCACGCGCCAGGAAGAACGGGAGCCGGTCGACCCCGTACCCGACGAGGGCGACGCCGAGCTCCTCGAGCTTCTCCGCGGTGGCCGCGGGATCCACGATCGACTTCGGGCCGCTCGCGATCAGGACGATGGGCGTTCGAGCGAGCTCGAGCAGATCGGCGGAAACGTCTGATCGCGGACCCGGGTGGACACCGCCGATGCCGCCGGTCGCGACGACCCCGATCCCAACCCGGTGCGCCGCCCAGATCGTCGCGCTCACCGTCGTCGCGCCCAGCGACCCCGACGCGACGACGACAGGGACGTCGCGCCGGGCAGCCTTGATCGCCGCACCGGGCTGCGCGAACCGCTCCAGCTCGGATCGTTCGAGCCCGACCCGGACGGCCCCGTCGACCACCCCGATCCAGCCGGGGATCGCCTCGGCGTCGCGGATCGCCGTGTCCATCCGCTCAACGCACTCGAGGTTGCGCGGGTACGGCAGACCCTGACCGATCACGCTCGTCTCGAGCCCGACGACGGCGCCTCCGGCGGCGACCGCCATCGCGACCTCGTCGGACGGGAGGAACGTCACGCGCCGGTCTCCTCCGGCCAGGTCGCACGGCTCGCCGCGACCAGCGCGCCGGCATGGCAGGCGCGGGCGATCGCCTCCTCGGGCTCTCGCCCGAGCGCGAGCGACGACAGCAGGACCCCGTCGAACGCGTCGCCGGCGCCGGTCGCCTCGACCTCCTCGACGGCCTCGCCGTGGGCCGCGACGAGTCGGCCCTCGGCGATCAACGTCGCGCCGTTCGCCGCCCGCTTGACCGCGGCGAAACGGTAGCGCTCTCCGAGCGACCGCGCGGCATCGTCGCCGTCGGCGTCCGTCAGCACCCGCGCTTCGCGCTCATTCGCAAGCACGACGTCGCACGACCCTGTCTCCTCGAAGAACCGTTCGACGCCGAACGCCTCGAGGAGCGGCCACGACGCCGCCTCGACCGCGAGCAACGGCGTGTTCGCGCTTCCGATGGCGGCGATCGCGATGTCGTGGCCGGGCTCCTGCAGGAACAGGTAGCCGGAGACGAAGACGGCCGCCGCCTCGATCCCCTGGACGTCAGCCGCCTCGAGCCGCGCGTTCGCGCCACGGTCGGCCACCATCGATCGGTCTCCGTCCTCGCTCATCACGACCATGACGCCGGTCGGCGACGCGCGCCGGACCACGCCACCGACGTCGACGCCGCGGCCCGCGACCGCTTCGACGCAGAGGGTTCCCGCCAGGTCGTCCCCGACGGCGGCGATCACGGCCGAGGATGCGCCCGCCCATGCGCCCCAGACGGCGGCGTTCGCCGAGGTCCCGCCCGGGCGGATCGCGACGCGGCCGTGCACGTCGCCGCCGCGCGCGAGCGGGCCGGAGGCGACGTGCACATCCAACATCACGTCGCCGACGCAGACGAGGTCCATGAGGGCCACACGCTACCGGCCCGGAGCGGCGCAGGCCGGCTCAAGCGCCGGCCGCCGCCGCGGCCGCCCACGACCCGAACGCTCCCCAGAACGGGTCGAGACCCGGATGCTCGAGCGGTTCCGCCACGCCTCCGCGAACGAGGGTCCTGCCGGCGGCCGCCGGCAGGACCTCGCCGACGACGGCGGCCGCGATCCCCTGGGCGGCGAGCGCGCGGAGGAAGGCATCCGCGCGCTCGGGCACGACCGTCGCGATCAGCGTGCCCTCGCTGATCGCGTGATACGGATCGATGCCCACGTGCTCGCACACCGCCCGGACCTCGGGGCGGACCGGGATCGCGTCCAGCTCGATCCGCATCCCGTTGCCGGAAGCGACGGCGACCTCCAGCAGCCCGCCGAGGACGCCACCCTCGGTCGCATCGTGCATCGCCGTCACGCCGGCGTCCCGGACGCCGAACCCACGCGCGACGACGGCCTCCGGCACGACCGACATCTGCTCGAACAGCGCATCGGCCGCCGCCACGACGTGGGCGCCGACCGCCGCCATGAGCCGCTCCGGGAACGTCGCGGCGAACAGCGCCGTCGCCTCGATCGCCGCCCCCTTCGTCACGACGATCGCGTCGCCGGGTCGTGCCATCTCCGGGGTGACGTACGCATCGACGGGGCCGAGCGCGATGCACGTCGCGCCGCCGACCATCGGCCAGGCGCAGCCGTCGTAGCGCGCGGTGTGGCCGGTGACGATGGAGATCCCGAGCGCCTCGCAGGTGCGGTGGAACGCGTCCCAGAGCTGCGTCAGCCCGTCGTCGTCGAGCTCCGGCGGCAGGTTGAGGTCGACGGCCATCCATCGGAGCGGGAGCCCGGAGGTGGCCGCATCCGACGCGAGGATGTGGACCGCGAACCACGCCGCGCGCTCCCAGCCGTACGCGGGGACGATGAAGACGGGATCGGTGGTAAGCGCCATCGCCAGACCGTCGGCGACGCGGACCACCCCGACGTCGACCCCGTGCTTCGGCGGCGTCAGCACGTCTCCGTCCTGCGCGCCGAGCCGCCGAAGGATGATCCGCTCGAAGAGCTCGGGGGTGGCCTTCCCGGTCACCTGTTCGGACATGTCAGCCTCCTCGTCGTTCGAGCGCGTGATCGACGACACGCACGAGCTCCCGTGTCGCCTCGATCGGGTCGGGGTCGGCCGCAACGGCGGAGATCACGGCCACGCCGGCCGCCCCGGCATCGATCACCGACGCCGCGTTCGTGGCGTCGATCCCGCCGATCCCGACGATGGGCAGCGCGCTGCCCGCCGAGATGGCGCGCACGAGGCCGAGCCCTCCCGGCACGGCTTCCGGCTTCGTCGGGGTCGCCCAGACCGTGACGCCGAGGTAGTCGGCGCCCAGATCCTCAGCTTCGCGGGCTTGGGACGCGGCGTCGACGCTCATCCCCAGCACCCGATCCGATCCCAGCAGTCGGCGGGCCTCCGACGGGTCGTCTCCGCGTCCGACGTGGGCCCCGCCGGCGCCCACCTTGACGGCGATCTCGGGGCGATCGTTGACGATGAACAGGACGTTGGCATCTGCACAGGCGCGCGCGAGCTCGGAGCCGACCGCGATCAGCTCGTCATCGGGCAGATCGGGCGCGCGGAGCTGGACGGCGCCGGCTCCGCCTTCGAGGGCAGCCATCGCCACATCGCGATGCGACCTGCCGGCGAACCTCGCCGAGGTGACCACGTAGACGCGGAGCGCTCGGGGATCGACTCCCGCCATCGTCCTCCCTCCGCCGGCATGATCCGGGTCAGGTTCTGCGGGTCGTGGGCGCTTGTGCCCACCTCTCAGCCCGGTCGTCGCCCGGGCTCCCCGGTCCGTCGAGAGGAAGGATACCGACGAGCAGCCTCAGCGCCGGAGATCCCTCGCGACGGCGCGTTCGCGACGGAACTTCTTCCAGTCACTGGTCTTCGTCGAGAAGAGCACGTCGGTCACGATCTGCAGGACGCCGATCGCCGCGGCCGCGAGCACCGCCCACGCCGGCGCGTTGGTGACGGGAGCCAGCGCGACGGCGACGAACGGCGCGATCTTCGTGGCGATCGCGCCGGAGGCGTGGAACCAGGCGCGCATCGACGGCTCGGCTCGGAGGTAGGTGGCGTAATCCGTCTTCAAGCCCGGCCGGGGCGGAGGCGGTCCTCCGAAGAAGGAATCCGTGAAGCGGATCCCGGCGAACCATCCGAAGGCCTGGTGGGTGGGTGAATGCACCCCGATCGCCCAGGCGACCGCTGCCGCTAGGAGCGCGATCCCTGCGGCCGTCCCCGTCCAGCGCGCCGCAAGGACGATGGCGACCACCCCAGCGGCGATCACCGCCACGAGCAGGACGGAGCCGACCCACACCGGCGCCCGAACCCGGACGCGGGCGACGAACGCCGTCCGGTCGATCCTTCCCACCTGGTCGGCGTGCTCGAGCACCAGCACCTGGTCGCGCTTGATCGTTCCGACGACCCGCCAGAACCCCAGCGCCCGAAGGTCGGTCGAGCCGCCCCGAACCGCCTCCTCGATGCTGTCGAGCTCTTCTGCGATGCGGAGCGAGGCCGTCTCTTCCGCGGTCGGTCGCAGTGGCTGCACGGTTCCGGGCTCCCATGGCCTTAGGATGCCTCCGGACGCGCTCCTCCCAGCTTGAGCGCTTCCCCGAACGGGAGGCCGATGTCCAAGAGCATGACACAACCGATGGCCTCGGCGAACGGCCAAGGCCACGCGCTGGTGACCCTTGACGGCCGCTACCACGTCCTGGAGCGGATCGCCGCCGGGGGCATGGGCGAGGTCTTCCGCGCGCATGACGCCGTCCTGGCGCGCGAGGTCGCCGTCAAGGTGCTCCACCGTTCGCTCTCGAGCGACCCCGGCTTCGTCGAACGGTTCCGCCGCGAGGCCCGCGCGGCCGCCACCCTCAACCATCCGAACATCGTGGCCGTGTACGACTGGGGGGCGGTCGACGGCATCTACTACATGGTCATGGAGTACGTCCGCGGACGGTCCGTCCGCGAGCTCCTGAACGCGAGCGGGCGGCTCGCGGCCGCCCAGGCGGCCGACATCATCCGCCAGACGCTCGCGGCCCTCGAGCACGCGCACGCGAAAGGGATCGTGCACCGCGACCTCAAGCCCGAGAACATCCTCATCACGACCGACGGCGTCGTGAAGCTCACCGATCTCGGTCTCGCCCGGGCGTTCGCCGACGCGAAGAACACGCGGGCGGGCGCCGTGACGGGCACGGTCCAGTACCTCGCGCCCGAGCAGATCCGCGGCGAGCCTGCCGATCCTCGGTCCGACCTCTACTCGCTGGGGATCGTCGCGTACGAACTGCTCACCGGTGAGCTCCCCTACACGGGCGAAACCCCGATGGCGATCGCGTACAAGCACCTGTCGGACCGGGTTCCGAAGCCGTCGAGGTCGGCGCCGGAGGTCGGCGACGACCTCGACGGCTTCGTGGCGAGCGCGACCGACCCGGATCGCGAGATGCGTCCGGAGTCGGCCGTCGCGATGCGCTTGGACCTGGCGTCGTTCGCCGGCTCACTCCCCCGGGCGCGCTCGCTCGGCGCGCTCGTCAGCGACCTGCCGGAGGCCGAGCAGCCGGTCGCGGCGGCCGCGGCGGCCGCCGCGACCGTCACCGAGACGATCCCGCGCCTGCAGCGCGCCCAGCGCCGCCGGTGGCGGCGCTGGGCCGCCGCCATCTTGGTCGTCGGGCTGGTCGCCGGGGCCGCCTACGGCGCGTGGGCCTACGTCTTGCCGCATAGCCACCCCGTTCCCCAGGTCGTCGGCACGAACGTCGACGACGCCACCGGTCAGCTCGGCGCGCTGGGCTTCACGGTTCGGGTCGCGAAGGGCGAGTTCTCCCCCACCGGGATGGCGCGCGGCACGGTGCTCGCCGTCGATCCTGCGGTCGGCACCTCGCTGAAGCAGGGCGCGACGGTCACACTCGTGCCGTCGTTGGGCCCGCCGCCGGTTGCCGTCCCCGACGTCACCGGCTCGTCGCTAGACGACGCTGCCCGCGTGATCGAGGACGCGAACCTCGCCCTCGGCGACGTTCACCGGGTCTACAGCCCGACCGTGCACGACGGCGATGTGGTGCGGCAGGATCCGTCCATCGGCAAGGCCCCACGCGGCAGCCTCGTGCAGCTGTGGGTGAGTAAGGGTCGCGCGCCGGTCCCCATCCCCGCCGTGGTCGGCAAGCAGCAGAACCGGGCTGAGCGGCTGTTGAGGGATGCCGGCTTCAAGCCGGTGGTCGCGGTCGCGTTCTCCGATCAGATCGGCCGCGGTCTCGTCATCTCGGTCGATCCCCAGGAGGCGACCCCTACCGCGTACGGCAGCGCCGTCACGATCACGGTCTCCCAGGGTCCGCAGGAGTTCCCCGTGCCGAACTTCTCCGGCCTCGCGCCGGCGGTCGCCGAGCAGCGGGCACACGCCTACGGCCTGCAGGTCAGCTTCTTCAACATCCCCGGCACCTCGGCGACGCACGTGATCAGTCAGACGCCGACACCGGGCAGCACCGTTCGCTACGGCGATACGGTCACGTTGTTCGTCGCGTGAGTTAGGGCTCCAGCTCCGCCCGCGGCCCCTCCTGGTAGCTGTACCGCTCCTCCGCGAACGGCTCCGCGTGCACGTGGTAGCCCCGCACCTCCCAGAACCCGCGCGTGTTCTTCGGGCTGAACTCGAGCCCGGTCAGCCACTTCGCGCTCTTCCAGGCGTAGCGCTTGGGGACGACGAGCCGGAGCGGCCATCCGTGCTCGGGCGTCAGGTCCTCGCCGTGGTTCCTCCAGGCGACCAGCACGTCGTCGGCGTCCATCGCCTGGAGCGAGAGGTCGGACGTGTATCCGTGCGCAGAATGCGCGATCACCCACTTCGCCTCGTCCGTCGGCTTGGCGCGATCCCTGATCGCGCGGAACGGAACGCCCTCCCACGTGTTGTCGAGCGTCGTCCACCCCGTCACGCAATGCATGTCGGCGTCGACGGTCACGGTCGGAAGATCCCGGAGATCCTGGTAGCTCAGCGTGAACGGCTCCCCGACCGATCCGAAGACCTGCAGATCCCAGTTCGCACCGTCGAACGCCGGGATCGGTCCGTAATGCAGGACCGGCCAGGTCTTGACCAACCGTTGCCCCGGTGGGATCCGTTCGGCGATCTCGGGCGGGTAACTCTTCTGGAACAGACCCATCACGGCTCCTTCGCAGCGCCAGCGACGACGGAGCGCCACGCGTCGATCGCGTACCCGATCCCGTCGTCGTCCACGTCGACGTGGGTCACCATGCGGACCGCTCCCGTGACCGGGACCGCGCCCACGCCGAGGGCCGCGAGGCGTTCGATCGTCTCGAGCGCGTCCAGCCCCATCGCTTCCGTGTGTACGAAGACCATGTTCGTTTCGACCATGTCCAGATCGACCGCGCCCGGGGCGATGGCCGCGAGCGACTCCGCTAACCGTGAGGCCCGGACGTGATCGTCGGCGAGCCGGTCGCGGCCCTCCTCCAGCGCGACCAGCCCGGCGGCGGCCATGATGCCCGCCTGGCGCCAGGCGCCGCCGTACAGGATCCAGATCCTCCGGGCCTCGCGGATCAGCTCGGCCGGGCCGCAGACCAGCGAGCCGATCGGCGCGCCGAGCCCCTTCGAGAGGCAGAACATCATCGTGTCCACCTGCGAGGTCCATTCCGTCACGGGCACCCCCGCCGCGGCGGCCGCGTTCCAGATCCTCGCGCCGTCGAGATGGACCGGGACCCCGGCGTCGACCGCGATCTGCCGGACCTTGCGGAGCTCGTCGACCGGGTAGATCGTTCCTCCGTACCCGCCGACCGTGTTCTCCACGGCGAGGAGGTCGACGACCTCCACGTCGAAGGCTTCATCCGGCTCGAGCAGCCGGCGGGCGAGCTCCGCGGTCATGTAGCCCTTCGGGGAGTCGGTCCCGGTCCGATACGAGATCCCGGCCAGGACGGCGCTCGTCATCATCTCGACGGTGGCGACGTGGGAACGCTCCTCCGCCGCCACGAGGTGGCCGGCCCCGTCCGCCTGGAGCCGCACCCCGATCTGGTTCGCCATGGTTCCGGTCGCGACGTAGAGGGCGGCCTCCATCCCGGTCAGCTCGGCGGCGCGCTCCTGGAGCCGGTTCACGGTCGGATCGTCTCCGTACCAAGCGTCTCCGACCTCGGCCTCGGCCATCGCGCTGCGCATCGCCGGGGACGGCGTCGAGACCGTGTCGGAACGGAGATCCACCCGGAACCGCGGCATGGCGGCAGTCTAGCGGGGCGGTCGCGCGAGGACGGACGCCGACCGCGGCCCAGGCTCGATCAGTTCAGGAACATCGGCTTTCCGTCGACGTACCGGATCTTCGGTCGATACGACTCCTCGTCGTACAGCGCGTCGACGTCCACCCGCTTCACGCCCTGGCCGACGACCGTCAGCGGCACGTTCGCGTAGTTCCCGTCGCGGAGCGCCATCAGCCTGCCGAACGTCCCGTCCACGACCAGGTCGGTCGCCATCACCGCGTAGTTGATCGACACCATGAGATCGAGCGAGTCCGGCGTACCCGAACGCATCAGGTAGCCCAGCTGTTGGTAGATCATCCCCTGGCCCGTGCGCTCCTTGAGCAGCTCTGCGGTCAGCTGCCCGATCCCCCCGAGCTTCTTGTGACCGTATGCGTCCTCCGGCCCGCCCTCGATCAGCTGACCTCCGATCAGCGTGGCACCTTCGGAGATCGTCATCATCGCGTAGTGGCTCGGGTTCTCCCGCTGATCCCGCAGCAACAGCTCGCCGAGCCGGTCCACGTCGAACGGCACCTCGCTGATGATGGTGCGGTCGACCCCCGACAGGTACGCCGAGATCAAGGACGTCTCGCCGCTGTACCGTCCGAAGACCTCCACCACGGTCAGCCGCTCGTGCGAGCCAGCGCTCGTCCGCAGCTGGTGGACGAAGTTCACGGTCCGCGTGACCGCCGTGGAGAACCCGATGCAGTAATCGGTGCCGTAGACGTCGTTGTCCATCGTCTTCGGGATCGCCACGACGGGGACGCCCTCCTCGTGCAGCCGGAGCGCGAAGGAGAGCGTGTCGTCGCCGCCGATCGGGATGAGGGCGCCGAGCCCGAGCTGCTCGATCACCTCGAGCGCGTATGCGGTGTGATCGCGGGGCTCGTCATCCGTCCGCCCCTCGCGGAGGAAGGTCGGCTCGTCGTCGGGCTTGACCCTCGCGGGGTTCGTTCGCGACGTGTGGAGGAAGGTCCCTCCGGTCCGGTCGATCGTCCGCACGGTGGAGACATCCAGCGGGATCGTGTTCACCGAGACCGACAGCGGGTTCGCGAGGTCGACCTCCAACAAGCCGGCCCATCCCCGGCGGATGCCGAGCACCTGATGACCCTCGGCCGCGGCGCGCGTGACCACCGCCTTGATGCACGCGTTGAGCCCGGGGACGTCGCCGCCACCGGTGAGGACACCGATCTTCACGGGGCAAGAGCCTACGACGCCCGTGCCGCGAGACCCTCAGGTAGCATCGACTCGTGGAGCTGCTCGCCGTCTGGGTCCCGCATCACCTCGGCTGGCTGGAGCTGATCTTCCTCGGCTTGCTCGCGTCGCTGGTCGCGATCGTCGGGATCTTCTCGCTCTACGTCATCGCCCAGCAGTTCCGGAACCCCGGCCGCCCGTCGCGGCGCTGAGGATCAGTCCGAGACGAGCTCCGTCCCGGCCCCGCCGCGCAGCGCCGCCGGCCCCTCGTCCAGCTCGGCGATCACCGCCCGCGTCCCGCCCGCCTCGACGAACCGGATCGCGGAGCGCATCTTCGGGCCCATCGACCCCGCCCCGAACTCCCCCCGGTCGAGCAACGCGGTGGCCTCACCGACGGTCATCCGGTCGATGTCCTCGGGCATCAACGTGCCGTAGCCGCGCTGGACCTTCTTGACGTCGGTCAGGATGAGCAGCACGGAAGCGTCCACCTCGTGCGCGAGGATCGCCGCCGCGAGGTCCTTGTCGACCACGCCCTCTTTCCCGATCAGCCGCGGGCCCTTCTCGATCACGGGAACGCCGCCGCCGCCGCTCGCGATCACGATCACGCCGTCGGCGACCAGCGTGCGGATCACGGGCGTCTCGACGATCGAATACGGCTCCGGGCTGGGCACGACGCGACGCCATCCGCCGTGCGGGTCCGCCTTCATCACCCAGCCGCGCTGCTCTTCGAGCTTCCTCGCGCGGGTCTCGCTGAAGAACGGCCCCACGAACTTCGTCGGCTTCCGGAACGCCGGGTCGTTCGGACGGACGCGGGTGAGCGAGAGGATCGTCACGACGGGCCGTTCCATCCCGCGCTCGAAGAAGACGTCGCCGATCGTGACCTGGAGGAGGTAGCCGATCTGGCCCTGCGACTCCGCTCCGCAGACGTCGAGCGGCATCGGGTGGACCTGCTTGGCCGCCGCCTCCTGCTGGATCAGGATCCGGCCCACCTGCGGGCCGTTGCCGTGGGTGACCACGACCTCCCAGCCGTCGGCGGCGATCTCCGCGATGCGCTCAGCCGCGGCGCGCGCGGCGCGATACATCTCCTCGTACGTGTCCTCCGCGCCACGGCGGAGCAGGGCGTTGCCGCCGAGGGCCACGACGACCCGCTCCACGGGATCCTCCTTACAGGACCGGCGCCAGGATGTCGGCGAGCTGTGGCGAGTCCGGCAACACGTCGAGGTCGTAGCGGACCCGCACGGCGGGCTTCCGGATGTCGATCACCCTGCGCAGGTCGATCGGGGTGCCGATCACCACGAGGTCGACGTCGGCTGCGTCGATGATCTTGGACATCTCGTCCAGCTGGCCGTCGCTGTAGCCCATCGCCGGCAACACGGCCCCGACGTCGTATCGCTCGAACGTCTCGGCGATCGTTCCGATCGCCCAGGGACGGGGATCGACGATCTCGGCCGCGCCCAACCGCTGCGCGGCGACCACGCCGGCGCCGATCTTCATGTCGCCGTGGGTCAGCGTCGGGCCGTCCTCCACCACGAGGACACGCTTGCCACGCACCGCCTCGGGGTCGTCGCACGTGACCTTCGAGTTCGCCTTGACCACGACGGCGCCCGGGTTGACCTCCGCGATCGTCCCCTCGACCTGCGCGACCTGCTCCGGCGTCGCGGAGTCCATCTTGTTGATCACGATCACCCCGGCCGCCCGCAGGTTCGTCTCCCCCGGGTGGTAGCGGAGCTCGTGTCCCGCGCGGAGCGGATCCACCAGCGTGATCCACACGGTCGGGCGGTAGAACGGGAGGTCGTTGTTGCCGCCGTCCCACAGCAGCACGTCGCATTCGGCCTGCGCTTGCTCCAGGATCGCTCCGTAGTCGACGCCCGCGTAGATGATGGTCCCCGACATGATGTGCGGCTCGTACTCCTCGCGTTCCTCGATCGTGCAGTCGTAGCGGTCGAGGTCCGCGAGCTCCGCGTACCGTTGCACGCGCTGCGCCGCGAGATCCCCGTACGGCATCGGGTGGCGGACGGCGACCACACGCTTGCCGGCCGCCTTGAGGGCCGCCGCGATCGCGCGGGTGGTCTGCGACTTCCCGACGCCCGTTCGCACCGCGGTCACGGCGACGGTCGGGACGCTGGGCTGCAGCATCGTCGCATTCGGTCCGAGCAGGACGAAGTTCGCGCCGGCCGCGAGCGCGGTGGAGGCCATGTGCATCACGGCGTCATGGCTCACGTCCGAATAGCTGAACACGACGTCATCGACCTGAAGATCGCGGATCAGCGGGACGAGCTCGGACTCGTCGTGGATCTGGATCCCGTCCGGGTACCGCTCGCCGGCCAACGATGGCGGATACCGGCGGTCGTCGATGAACGGGATCTGGGTCGCGGTGAACGCGACGACCTGCGAGTCGGGGTCATCGCGATAGACGACGTTGAAGTTGTGGAAGTCCCGCCCTGCGGCTCCCATGATCAAGACGCGACGCGGCATGCCGGCGATCCTTTCCGCTGGAGGTCGTCTGATGCGCGGGAAGATCGCCCGGGCCCGGCCACGGGCCCCGCTCTTCGTGCCGTGATGCTACTCGAGCCAGCCCTTCGATCCCACCGATCCGAACGGTCGCGCGAAGTGTGGAACCCCGACGCGCCACCCATCCTGAGCCGCCCGCCAGAGCACGAGTCGCCGGGAGGCCGCTCCGAGCTGCGGGTCCTCGTCGTGCGACGACCACCAGCCGGGATGCGCGGCCTGTGTGGGGAGATGCAGCAGGTCGCCGGTGAAGAGGACGGCCTCGTCCCCGTCGGCGATGATCACGCTCCGGTGGCCCGGGGTGTGCCCCGGGGTGTGTCGAAGGTAGACCCCGGGAACCGGCTCACGATCGGTATCGGTGATCGACAGCATCCCGAGCTCCAGGAGCGAGCTCATCGCATGACGCGCCACGTAGTCATCCGCATCCGTGCTCCCCGCGAACGCGGACCAGTCCGCTTCGTGCACGTGCACGGTCGCGTTCGGGAACGCCGGCGCGCCGCCGATCACGGTGCCGCCGGCGTGGTCGGCGTGCAGGTGCGTGACCATCACGTGACGGACGTCTGCGGTCTCCACCTCCTGCCAGGGATCCTCCACGGACTCCTCCCACGGCGCGTACGGCGGGAAGTCGCCGACCCCCGTGTCGACCAGGATCGTCATGCCGGACGGCAGCCGAACGACGAACGCGTGCACGTGCCACCGCCATCGGTCGGTCCCGACGAACGCCCATGGGCGGCGCTCGCGCTCGCCGTCCCAGTCGACGGTTCGGCCCGGGGCTTCGTCGGCGAGCGCGAGCCCCGCCCACCCCTCACAGATCGTCCGGATCTCGATGCGGCCCACGCGGACCGGCTGAACGTGCGACATCGCGCCGCAGCCTAGCGCTCCAGGTCCTCGGGTCGGTCGACGTCGAACAGCGACCGCCGGCCCGGGTCCATCGCGGTCCACGTCGTCTCGTCGATCACCACGGTGTCGAGCACGTCGAGGATGTCGCCGAGACGGCGCCGCCCCGCGTGCAGGAGGGTGTGAACCGCGTCGGCCGCCGGCCAGGTCCGCAGCGCGATCGGGAGGGGGCTCGGACCGTCGTCCGTGGCGAGCGCCGCAGCGTCTCCCCCGGCTCGGAGCGCCTCAACCAGCGCGAGGAGTACCGACGGCTGCAGGTCGGGCATGTCGCCCGCCACCACGACCGCGAGGTCGGAGCGAACCGCCGCCAAGAGCCCGGCGTGCAGCCCCGCGAGCGGTCCCTCGCCTTCGCTCTCGTCCCGGACGACCCTCGCGCCATCGGTCACCGCTGGATCGGCCGCGGCGGGGCTCATCACGACGATGACGTCGTCGCTCACCTCAGCGACGCGTTCGATCGCTCGATACAAGAGCGGCGTCCCCCGGTAGGGAACGAGCAGCTTGTCCGAGCCGAAGCGGATGGACCCGCCGCCGGCGAGGACGATCCCCGCGATGGAGCTCACGGGCGCACCTCAGGTGCGGTCCTTCTTCCTCCGCTGCACGTACTGGAACCCGAATCGGCCCTTGATGCACAGATGCCCGCTCGTCACGCCGTTGTCGGCAGGCGAGGTGACCTTCACGATCGCGTTGTCCTGCACGTGGAGCTCCAGCTCGCACCCCACGCCGCAGTAGGGGCAGATCGTGTTCGTGACGGTCTGGCGATCCTCGTCCCACGTGCCGGCGGCGCGCATGTCGTGTTCGCTCGTGAACATCAGGGCGCCGGTCGGACAGACCCCGATGCAGTTGCCGCAGTACACGCACGCCGACGCGTCCAGCGGGACCGCGTACTCGGTCGAGATCCGTGCGTCGAAACCGCGGCCCGCGACCGCGATCGCGAACGTGTGCTGGGCGTCGGTCCCGCACGCCTCGACGCACTTGTAGCAGAGGACGCACCGTCCGTAGTCCCGGACGTAGAGCTCGTTGTCGACCTTGACGGGTTGCATGACCGTCTCGGCGAGGGCCGGATCCGGCGGCTCGTGATGATGCCCGGCCCACCGCCCGTCGCGCTCGCCGTCCTCCATCGGCTCCGTCCGAGCCCCGAACCGATCCGGGTCGGCCGCGTACTCATCTTGCCAGCGGTGCCAGTCCGACGATGCGAGGGAGGTGTCGACGCTCGACCCCAGCAACTCCATCACGAGTCTTCGGGAATGCCGAACGCGGTCGGTGTCGGTCCGGATCTTCATCCCGGCCTCCACCGCGCGCGAGCATGCCGGGACGAGCGTGCGAGCTCCCTCCACCTCGACCACGCAGACCCGGCACGCGTTGATCGGCGTCAGGTTGTCCGCGTAGCACATCGTGGGGGTGTCGATCCCCTCCGCGCGGCATGCATCGAGGATCGTCGAACCCTCCGGGACGCGGACGGGGACACCGTCGACCTCCGCGTCCAGCAACCGTCGCGGCGGAGAGACGGGAACCGCGCTCATGCGCCGTCCCCGTCGAACAGCCCGAACGTCGAGATCGCCGAACGCACCGCACCGGCCGCCGTCTGGCCGAGGCCGCAGATCGAAGCGTCGCGCATCACGTCGGCGACATCTTCCAGCAGCGCGAGCTCGTCCGCCCGCGAACCCAGCGTGCGTCCGGAGACAAGACGGAGCAGGGCCTCTTCCTGTCGAACGGTCCCAACGCGACAGGGCACGCATTGCCCGCACGATTCGTCACGGAAGAACCGCGCGATCCGCAGGACGAGGTCGACCAGGTCGGTGTCCGCGTCGAAGACCATGATCACGCCCGAGCCGAGCGTGTACCCGCCCGCGCGCGCGTCTTCGAACGTCAGCCGCGCGTCCAGCCGATCGGGGCCCACGAAGCCACCCGCGGCCCCACCGAGCAGCACCGCTCGCAGGGGCTTGCCTCCGCGCACGCCGCC
>DATAEV010000174.1:0-12280 GCA_036257875.1 Actinomycetota bacterium
CGACGCCTCGCTGCACACCGTCTGCGAGGAGGCGATGTGCCCCAACATCGGCGAGTGCTGGGAGGAGCGCGAGGCCACGTTCCTGATCCTCGGAGCGAAGTGCACCCGCCGTTGCGGGTTCTGCGACGTCATGACCGCGAAGCCCGATCCGGTCGACGAGGACGAGCCTCGCCGGCTCGCCGAAACGGTCCGAGCGATGGGGCTGCGCTACGTCGTCCTCACGAGTGTCGCGCGGGACGACCTTCCCGACGGCGGCGCGCGCGTGTGGGCGGCCGCGGTTCGCGCGATCAAGGACGCGGTGCCGGGCATCGGCACCGAGGTGCTGCCGTCAGACTTCAAAGGCGGCACGGATGACATCGCGACCGTTCTGGACGCCGAACCCGACGTGTTCGCGCACAACCTCGAGACGGTCCGTCGTCTACACGACCACATCCGGCCCGCGTTCGGCTACGACCGCACCCTGGACGTGCTGCGCTTCGCGAAGCGCCACCGTCCGGGCCAGGTCACGAAGTCGAACCTCATCCTGGGCATGGGCGAGCGACCGGAGGAGATCGCGAGGGCGATGAGCGACCTGGTGGACGCCGGTGTCGACATCCTCACGATGGGTCAGTACCTCCAGCCCACTGCGTACCACCTCCCCGTAGACCGATGGGTCACGCCCGACGAGTTCAAGGAGCACGCCCGGGTAGGCGAGGAGCTCGGGCTCGCGCACGTGGAAGCGGGGCCGCTGGTTCGATCCAGCTACCACGCCGGCGCGCAGCTCCGGCGGGCGCTCGACGCTTCGGCTCCGGTCGCGCAGGGCGCGATCAGGCGTTAAGCGGTTACCTGAACCGCGGGCTCTCTCCGGGAGAACATGTCAGCATGTTCACGAGAACGAAGGCCGTCGGAGTCGTGAACATGTTGACATTCCTCTGAGCGGCGACCCATAGAGAAGCCGCCATCCCTAGTCGATCTGAGTCGGCCCAAGCCTCCTCAGGTCGCGTCGGCCAACTTCTCAGCGAGGGCGGGCAGCATCCGCACGGCGATCGTCGGGTGGTCCTCGAGCAGGCGTGCGAAGTCTTTCCGCGCGAGCGCCCAGCACCGCACCCCCGTCGTCGCGCGGACGCGGGCCGTCCGCGGCCGGTCGGTTAGCAAGGCGATCTCACCGAAGAAGTCCCCACGTCCGCGCGACACCACGCGCCCGTTGATCTCCACCTGGACCTCGCCGTCTTGGATCACGAACAGCCCCGAGCCCGGCTGCCCGATCTCGACGAGCACCTGACCGGCCGGTGCCTCGAACGAGGTCATGCACCCGGCAAGGTCCGCCATGGCACCGTCGTCGAGGCCGGCGAACAAGGGGATCGCATGGAGCGCGCTCTCCGGGTCGGCGTCCACGAACGCGAACCCTAGCGCATGCGGCTCGCAGCGCGGAGGTCGGCGAACCGCCGGGTCAGGTCGTCGAGCTGATGGTGCGCGTTCAACCCGCTCGGGTTCGGGAGGACCCAGACCGCTGACTCCGCGAGCGCGTCGTCCTGTGGACCGAGCTCGGCCGTCGCACGGTCGAAGCCGGTCCTGTACGCCGTGATGCCGAGGATCGCCACGATATTTGGCCGGAACCGGGCGATCTTCGCCTCGAGCGCGCCGCGTCCCGTCCGGAGCTCGTCCGCGGTCAACTCCGCCGCCGACGCGGTCGTCCGCTCGACCAGGTTCGTGATGCCGAGGCCAACGGTCGGCAGATCCTGATCGTCGAACGGCAACCACTCGTGGTCGGTGAACCCCGAAGCGTGGAGCGCCTTCCAGAAGCGATTGCCGGGCCGTGCGAAGTGGTGCCCCACGGCCCCCGAGTACAAGCCTGGGTTGATGCCGACGAACACGACGTCCAGCCCGGGAGCGAGCACGTCGGGCACGAACCGCTGTCGCGCCGCATCCAGATCTTCGCGGGTCGGCGGGGTCGGCATGTCCACGCGAGCCTATCGAGGAGGTGGAGGAGCCGGCCTGTAAGCCGGATCCTGTGCGCGGCGCTCACGCGCCGCCGGCGACCATCTCTCTCGGTCGGGCGCTCGCGCGCCCGCCGCGTCGCGGTTCGCCCGCGCCGTGCGGCTACCCGGGAGCTCGGGCGGGCCGCCCTCGAACGCTCCCTGCTTGCCTTGCTCCGGACGGGGGTTGCCGAGCCGCGGCGGTCGCCCGCCGCGCTGGTGGGCTCTTACCCCACCGTTTCACCCTTACCTCTGCGCCGGAGCGCCGAGGCGGTTTGCTTTCTGTTGCCCCTTCGCGAGGTCGCCCCCGCCTGGCTCTCGCCAGCGTCCTGCCCTGCGGAGTCCGGACTTTCCTCGCCCCGGTCCGGTTGAGGGACGCAGGGCGCGGCCGCCCGGCCGGCTCCTCCGACCCCGACGGTACCGCGTCAACGGCCCCGCGAGGACAACCAGGCATCAACCCCCTCGTTGGCCAGTCGGTCGGCTTCGGCGTTCCGCTCCCGCGGGACGTGCTCGTAACGGATCCGTTCGAACCCCGAAGCGAGCTCGCGGAGCTTCCGGTGGAGCGGCTGCAAGTGCGGTGTCTTCACCTTGTACGTGCCGGTGAGCTGGTTGATCAAGAGCTGGCTGTCCGACCGCAGCAGGACGTCGGTGGCGCCGAGCTCGCGCGCCCGTTCGAGCCCGAGGATGGCTGCGGTGTACTCGGCGACGTTGTTCGTGGTCTCGCCGAGTCCCTCCGAGATCTCCGCGACGACCTCGCCGTCGCGCGTCGTGAGCTGGGATCCGGCGCCTGCCGGACCGGGGTTGCCGCGTGCCGCCCCGTCGCACCAAACGATCAGGGAGGTCACAGGACGAGGATCCGGCGGCAGTACTCGCAGCGGGCGATCCCCTCGGTCCGCTTGACGCGGTCGAGCTCCACCGACGAGAGTTTCTCGTGACATCCCTGGCACACCCCGTCGACGAGCGCCACCGCCGCGACACCCTTCTTCTGCGGCCGAAGCTCCTCGTAGAGCTCGAGGAGCTCTGGGTCGATCCTGGCCGCGAGCCGCGCGCGCTCGTCCCGGCGTGCAACCAGCTCGGCGCTGACCGTGCTCAGCTCGCGCGCCGCATCTCCCGCCACGTGATCGACGGCGATCCGGAGCTCGGTCGTGTGTTCCTCCGCTTCCTTGGCTCGTCGGTCGACATCCTCCCGACGCTCGAGCACGACGAGCAGGTCGTCCTCACGCTCGGACTTCCGCTTCTTGAGGTTGTCGACCTCGTGTTGGATCGATGCGAGCTCTTTCGCGTTCGCGACGGCTCCTCCGTAGAGGCGGCTCTCTTCCTCGGCTGCCTTGCGGGTGATCGAATCGATCTCGTGCTCGAGCCTGGCGGCGTCGCGGTCGAACGTGTCGATCGACAGGCGGAGTTCGCCGAGCTCACGCTCGGCGAGCTCCGCCTGGGCGCGCGCCGCCGCAAGCTCACCCTCGCCTTCGAGTGCCCGCTTGCGCACATCCAGTCGATCGATCGCCGAGTCGATCGCTTGCAGTTCGAGCAGTTGTGAAGGTGCCACCATCGGCTGCGGAGCCTAGCCGATGGCGGCGGATACGACGGAGCTACGCCGGCGGCATGGCCGGTGGCGGGGGCGGCGGGGGCGCGATCGCGGCCGGCGACGCTATCGGACCTCGGTAGGTGGACGAGCCGAACGCCAGGATCATCAGGAAGATCCAGCTGAGGAAGATCAGCCCCAGCGTGAAGGCGGTTGCGTGACCGAAGCTCTTCGAGAGGTCGTTCAGCACGATGATCAGGATCACGATGTTCACGATCGGGACGAAGAACAGGATGATCCACCACACCGGTCGTCCGACGACCTCCAGGAGCACGATCGTGCTGTAGATCGGGATGAACGCTGCCCAGGCCGGGCGGCCGGCCTTCGTGAAGATCCCGTAGTAGGGGATCACCAGCAGGACGTAGATGATGACGAACCACAGGAAGAACGCACCACCCGACATCCCGTTGTTGCCGTAATCGGTCGCTTGCATGAACATCGCGTGCTCCCTCCAACAGGTCGACCACATGAGCGTCGCACCGCTGGTCGGACGAAGCAACGACCCCGGTCGTGGGGGGCCGGAGCGCCCGAACGGCGCGCCGGCCCCACCGCGCCGTCTTGCGTTCATCTTCGGCCGATCGGAGACAGGGTTGAGGTGGCCCAGTGAGGCGGACGGTACGCTTCGGCCCGTATGGATGCCGAGCTCGCGGACAAGGTGGCCCTCGTCACTGGAGCCGGCTCCCCCACCGGGATCGGATTCGCGACGGCGATGATCCTGGGACGGGAGGGAGCCGCCGTCGCGATCTGTTCGACCACGGAACGGATCCACGAGCGGGCAGCCGAACTGCACGACACGGGCACGCGCGCCGCAGGATTCGCCGCCGACCTGACCGACCGCGGACAAGCCCGCGAGATGGTCGACGCGGTGGTCGAGGCCTTCGGTCAGATCGACGTCCTCGTCAACAACGCCGGCATGGTGCATGTCGGGATGGACGGACAGCCCGGTGGCCCCTTCATCGATCTCTCTGACACGGACTGGGACCTCGAACTGCGGCTCAACCTCGACACGGCCTACGCCGTCACGCGCGCGGCGGTGCCCGGGATGGTCCATCGCGGTTGGGGTCGCGTCGTGATGGTCTCATCCGTCACGGGTTCGATCGCGACCAACGCCGGTTCGGCGGGGTATGCCGCGGCGAAGGCCGGCATGGATGGGTTGATGCGGACCCTCGCGCTGGAGGTCGGTCATGCCGGCGTCACCGTCAACTCCGTGGCCCCGGGCTGGATCGCGACGGGTTCGCAACTCCCGGCAGAGGCCGCCGCCGGGGTACACACCCCGGTCGGCCGGTCGGGGAAGCCCGAGGAGGTGGCCGAGGTGATCGCGTTCCTCGCGAGCGAGCGCGCGAGCTACGTGACCGGAACCCTGATCGTCGTCGACGGCGGCAACACGATCCAGGAGACCAAGGGAAGCTGAGGGTGCAGCCGCCTCGTCTTCGAACGGCCGTGCTGACCGCGGTCACGCTCATCATCGTCATCACGTGCATCCGCTTGGGCTTCTGGCAGCTCGACCGTCTCCACGGACGCAAGGATGCGAACGCCGCGATCGCGGCCGCCGAGGCATCACCCCCTCGCGCCGTGCCGGCCTTGCTCGCTGGAACGAACGACCCTGCGTCGCTCCGCTTCCGCCCCGCCCTGGCCACCGGGACCTACGACCCGGCGCACGAGGTGCTGCTGTACGGGAGGTCGTCGATCGAAGGAGACGCCGGTGATCAGGTGTTGACGCCGCTTCGGCTCCCCGACGGGACCGCTCTCGTCGTGGATCGCGGCTGGATCCCCATCGACGCGGGAGTGCCCGTCACCGGCGAAGCCGCCGCGCCGACCGGGACCGTCACGGTCGCGGGCGTCCTGTTCCCGCCGGACGCGCTGACCGTCCCGACCGGCACCGCATCACCGGTCGAGCGGATCACGAAGGTCGATCTGGGACAGATCGGAGCGCAACTCCCCTATCCCATCCTGTCGATCTATCTGCTCCTACAGACCCAACAGCCGCCGCAGGAGGGGTCCCTGCCGGAGCCCCCGCCGCTGCCACCGCTCACGAACGGGCCGCACCTGTCCTACGCCTTCCAGTGGTTCTCGTTCGCGACGATCGCGACCGTCGGCTGCATCGTGCTGCTGCGGCGCGACCGCCGCGACGAAGTCGCGGCGGTCGCGCCTCACCGAGGAGAGGAGGTCTGAATGGGTTGCTTGTTCGCGATCCTGGCGCTCATCACCCCGCGGTTCGTGGTCTTCGTCATGTGGATCTTCACCGATTACCTGGCCACCGCTTACGGGAGCTGGTTCTGGCCGACGCTCGGCTTCTTCGTCGCCCCGACGACGACGCTCGCCTACGCCGTCGCGCGCAACGATCTTTCGACCGCGACCGGAGCGATCACGGCCGGGGGGACGCTCCTGATCGTCGTGGGCGTCCTGATCGACATCGGGCTGATCGGCGGCGGTGCTCGCGGGCGGCGCTCGTGAGCCGCTGACGGGAATACGGCGGGCCCTGCGCGCCGTTCCGCGGGGCACAGACCGAACGGAGGCTCCTCGATGCCCGCACTCACACCCGCCGATGCCACGATCCTTCCGCGGGTCGATCCGGCCGAAGGCGAGCCCAGCCGCCCCGTCGTCGACGTGGTGGATGCGCCGTCGTTCCTCGAGGGCGAGGGGTTCAAGGTCAGGCGAGCGACCGCCGGCATCAACCTCAGCCTCGCTGACCCGTTCCTGATGCTCGATCACATGGGAGCCGTGGAGTACGCGCCCGGAGAGGCGAAGGGTGCGCCGGACCATCCCCACCGGGGGTTCGAAACCGTGACCTACATGATGGACGGGAAGATCCGGCACCGTGACTCCTACGGCGGGGGCGGGATCATCACCGACGGCGCCACCCAGTGGATGACCGCGGGCTCCGGCGTCGTGCATAGCGAGATGCCGACCGAGGACCTGCTCCAGGGCGGCGGGCTCTTCCACGGCGTCCAATTGTGGGTGAACCTGCCGGCGGCGCAGAAGTGGACGCCGCCCGCCTATCAGGACCTCGAGCCCGCCCAGGTGGGGTTGGTCGCGTCCGAAGACGCCGGGGCGGTCGTCCGGCTGATCGCCGGCGACCTGGGCGGCATGAGCGGCCCCGGTGTGACGCGGACGCCGATCACCTACGCCCACGCCACCCTGGCGCCCGGCGCGCGACTGCGGACCCGGTGGCGCCCCGAGTTCAACGCCCTGGCGTACGTGCTGTCCGGACGCGGCACCGTCGGGGCCGAGCGCCGGCCGATCCAGGAAGGTCAGCTGGCGGTGTTCGGCCACGGGGCAGCGGTCGAGCTCGGGTCCGACGCCACCCAGGAGGAGAAGGACCGCGCAGGGCTGGAGGTGCTGCTGCTCGGCGGCCTGCCGATCCGAGAGCAGGTGTCCTGGTACGGGCCGTTCGTGATGAACACGAAGGAAGAGATCATCGACGCGATCGAGGACTACCAGGCCGGCCGCATGGGCTCGATCCCGCCGGGGCTCAGCCGGACCTGACGTCAGAAGCGGTTGCGCATCGACTCGGCGGCCGTCTCGAAGTACGCCTCGAGGGCGTCGCGGATGTCGGGCTCCGGTTCGAGGGACGCCACGGCCGCGCGCATGTGCGTCAGCCAGTGGTCCCGTTCCTCGGGCCCGATCGCGAACGGCGTGTGGCGCATCCTGAGCCTCGGGTGGCCTCGCTCGTCCGAGTAGGTCGTCGGACCTCCCCAGTACTGGGCGAGGAACAACGACAGATGGCGGCGCGCGGCCGCGAGGTTCTCCGGATGGGGATACAGTCGCAGCAACACCGGATCGCCCTCGACCCCGTCGTAGAACCGGTCGACGAGTCGCTCGAAGAACGGCAACCCGCCGACCCGCTCATACACGCTCATCTCCCGGGCGGACACCGAACGAGTCTACGGACGTCCGCGGCGCAGTCGTGCGAGGATGGGCCTTCGTCGTCGAGGGAGGCGTCATGAGCGAGAGCATCTACCGCGTCACCGAAGTGATCGGGACGAGCGCCGAGTCGTGGGAGGACGCCGCCAAACATGCCGTCGAGACGGCGGCGGTCACGCTCCGTGACCTTCGGATCGGTGAGGTCGTCAAGCTGGACGTCACGATCGACGACGGCCACGTGACGCACTACCGCGCGAGGGTCGCCATCTCGTTCAAGTACGAGCACGGCAACTAGATCTCGGCCGTCGACGGCCCAGGCATCGTTGTCCCCTGAACGGGGACTCCCGCAGGTGCCGGCGGCCCGGGACCTTCGACTGATTGTGCGCGCACAGCCCGTCGGAGACACTTGTGCCGCTCGTCGTCCCGAGGGGGCTCGGACCGATGCAGAACAGGGTGAAGCGGCGCGGTCTGGCGTTGATCGTGACGGCGGGACTGCTCGCCGTCCCGATCGCGCAGCCCGCCGCCGCTTCCGACCACCGCCCCGCTCAGGCGTCCGGCCACGGGCGTGCGCTCGCCGACCGGAACGGGGACCATCTCTCAGACGGGCTCGATGCGAGGCTCGCGCGCACGAACCCGACGAAGCGCATCGGCGTCGTCGCCACGTTCGTCGATCGCGGCACGATGCGGAGCGCACACCGAAACCTCGGAGGCGTCGGCACCACGTTCTCCCTGATCCCTGGATTCGCGGCTCATCTCACGCCCGGACAGGTCGTGTCGTTGGCGTACCGGCCGGGCGTCCTCCGCGTGGAGGAGAACTTCGCGATCCACGCGCTCGATGATGCCGCCAACCGGGACTTCGGCGTGACGGCCGCCCAAAACACCTTCTCGGCGACCGGAGCGGGGACGGAGGTCTGCGTCGTCGACACGGGCGTCGACCCCACCCACGAGCAGCTCGACTCGAAAGCGCCGATCCCGTGGATGGACTACATCAACGGGAGAACGACCCCGTACGACGACTTCGGGCACGGCACGAGCGTTGCGTCGATCGCCGTCGGCGACGGGGTCGGGCCCGGTCCGATCGCCGGAGTCATGAAGGGGGTCGCTCCGGCCGCAGCCCTTTCCGCGGCGAAGGTCCTCGACGCGAGCGGATCGGGAGATGACTCCCTCGGCATCCTCGGGATCCAATGGTGCGCCGACCGGGCGAGCGTCGATGTGATCTCGCTCAGCCTCGGCTCCGACGTGCCGTCCGACGGCTTGGACGGGCTCTCTCAGGCGGTGGATGCCGCGGTCCTGAACAAGGGCAAGATCGTCGTCGCCGCGGCGGGCAACAGCGGTGACTTCCCCGGGACGATCGCCTCACCCGGCTCGGCGGTTCAGGCGCTCACGGTCGGCGCGACGGCCGACTGGTCCGCTCCGGCCAGCGCGCCGTATCACGCGGAGGGTCCCTTCCTCGCGCCGTTCTCGAGCCGGGGACCCACGCTGGACGGTCGGATCAAGCCCGACATCCTCGCGCCGGGCGTGAACATCGGGTCGGCCGCCGCGGGCTCGGTCTCCGACTACGTCGCCGGCGCGGAGGGCACGGGCACCTCGTTCGCGACCCCGTTCGTGTCGGGTGTCGCCGCGTTGCTCCGGCAGAAGCAGCCGGTGTGGACCCAGGCGAACGTGCGCGCCGACATCGAAGGCACAGCCTTCGATGTGGGCCTCCCCGGGAAAGACAACGATTGGGGCGCCGGCCTGCTCGACGGCTACGAAGCCGTCGCGCAGGCCGCCGGCGCCTCGGGCCAGACGCCGTTCCCGGCCTACCAACGCCTCACCGGCTCGGTCCCCGACTCCGGGACCACGAACAAGACGTTCACCCTCGGAGCCGGTGACCTCGGCGCGCCGATCGCCGTGACGATCACGATCGCGGGCGCGCCGTATTGCGTCCTCGACGTCGGTCCTCTCGGATGCCTGCTCGTGGAGTGGAACCCGGACCTGGATGCCTCGTTGCTCGACCCGAGTGGAAGAGAGCTCGACGCCAGCACCTGCGCCGCCGGCGAGGAGTGCGGTCTGGGCCGCCAGGAGACGTTGCATGCGATGCCCACGGTCGCGGGGACCTACACGATCCGGATCCGGCCCTTCCCGGGCGACCCGACCTTCCCAACCGACCACGACGGGGCGGGCGGATCCTTCTCGATCGACTTGTTCCACGGGCCCGCCGGGACCGCCCCGCCCCCTCCCCCGACGCCCAGCGTGCACGTCGGTGATCTGGACGACACGAGCGCGCTGCTCGCGACCGGGTGGCGCGCGCAGGTGCGCATCCTCGTCGAGGACCAGGGCCTGACGGTCGTTTCGGGCGCGGTCGTGACCGGTAAGTGGCCGAACGGCACCACCGGGACGTGCACGACCAACGTGAGCGGTCTGTGCAAGATCAGTCGGAAGCTCGCGAAGTCGAAGCTCTCGATCGTGTTCACCGTCACGGAGGTCACATCGGCCGTCGGCGCCTACAAGCTGGTCGACAACCACGATCCGGACGGGGACAGCACCGGCACGAAGATCACCCTCGTCAAGCCGTAAAGGTCGCTACGATCCTCCCGCTCGCAGGATCAGGAGCTGACCCGCGTTCGCTCCGGCGACCGAGGCGGTGGCGATCCGGCTCCCCGTGTCACCGACGCCGATCGGCACGACGTCGGCGAGCTCCATCGCCGGCTTCGGCTTCCCGCTGGCCGGCGTGGCCTCGATCCGCTCGGTCATCCCGCCGGGTGGCGTGACTGAGTTCACGGGGTCGGTCACGATGCCGAAGAACCCGACGAGGAGGCCGCCGCTCGCCGGGTTCGTGACGCCGGGAGCGACGATCGACGTTGACGAGGCGTTCACCTGGCCGCTGGACGCCACGATCGGGCTCGCCGGATCCACGCCCCCGTAGCCGGCTAGTGTCCCCGCCGCCTTCGACGTCACCGACAAACGCCAGATGTACGAGGCCGGCTCAGCGGAGCCTGCCACGTGGACGTAGACGATCTGTCTCCACACCGAGCCGTTCGCGTCCGTCCGGACGGCCGACCATCCAGGAGGCGGGGTCACGACGGCCGCCCCCATGACGAGGATCGAGGCAACCTCGACATCGCCCGCGACGACCGCGGGCGGGCGCGGGATCGCGAGCTTGCTCCTCGCCGAGATCGCTTTCCCTGCCGCACCGCGGAAGACGATCCCGCCGGGGGGCGTGTTCGTGACCGTCCAGCTGAAGGTGTCGGTCGCGTCGACGCTCGCCCCATCGCGGACCGTGACGGAAACCGCGAACGGGCTTGAGCCCGCGGCACCCGCGGCGATCGTGCCGGATATCAGTCCCGTCCCCCCATCGATCGACAAGCCGGGTGGGAGGCCGGTCGCCGCGAAGATCAGGGGGTCGCCGTCGGGATCCGTCGCACCCGCCGGCAGGGTCACGGCTTCGCCCTCGACGCCCGACCGATCCCCGAGATCCTGGTTGAAGGTCGGGTCGGTGTTGACGACGATGACCGCGGTGGACGTCATGGGTGCGGAGATGTTCGTGCCGTCGGAAGCCCGTACCGCCACGGCGATCTGATCGCCCCGGTCGCCGTTCCCCGATGCGGCGAGGTTCAATGTCCCGCTCGTCGCCCCCGCGATGTTCGAGCCGTTCTTGAGCCACTGGTAGGTGAACGAGATCGGATCGCCGTCGGGATCCGAAGCCGCTGCGTTCGCCGTGAGCGTCGCGTTCGTCCCCGGCGACGCCGGGGTGACGCTGACCGAGGTCATCGTGGGCGGCGCGCCGCCACCGGACGAGGCCGCTTCCTGCCAGCCGAGGTCGGGGGCCGAGCCCCGGTAGGTGCCCGGCGCCTCATCCAGCACCACCTCGCCGTTCCACTCGAAATGCGCGACACCGGCGTCGATCGCGGGGCTCGAGGGTTGCGGCCGGTAGCCCGCGTCGAGCATCGGATCGGCGACGACGGACGAATCGACGATACTCCCACTCGCGTTCGTGGTGTTCTGCCAGAAGAGGTTGTGGCTCGCGACCGAGCCGGCGTCCACGTTCTTGAGCGCGAGGACGTGGCCCACGAAGACGTTGTTCAGGGCGATGAGGTTGTCGCCTCCCGAGATGCCATGGTTGTTCCGCACCAGCGTGTTGTGGAAGACCGTGATGCGTTCGCGGATGCTCGCCGCCCGGTAGTCCTCGACCGTCGTTCCGTTGTCGAGCAGTCCGACGCCGGCACGTCCGTTGTCGCGGATCAGGTTCCGCTCGATCGCGATGATCCGGTTGGTATCCGCGTAGTAATCGATGATCTGGATCCCGTCGCTTCGGGTGCCCGAGATCTGGTTGCCCCTGAACGTGATATGGGCCGTGCTCCCGATCGCGTCGTCATTGAGACGCATCTCGACGCCGTCACCCTGGCTGTTGACCATCTGATTGTTCTCGACGAGCAGGTCGCGCACCGGGTGGTTGATGTCGATGCCATCGTCGAGGGCGTCCTGGAAGACGTTGTCCCGACAGGTGCCTCCACCCCCCACCTTGTAGTCGAGCTGGTCGTTGTTCCCGACGAGCAGGTTGCCCGCGATCGTCGCAGGACTCTTCGCGGACACGCCGGAGAGGCCGTTCCGCAAGACGAGGCCGGTGACGGTCGGTGCGGGTGAAACGCCGGAGGGGATCGTGATCACGTCGACGGTCGATGCTGCCTCGAGGATCGTCGTGTTGTTCCTCGGATCCGACCCCGGCGACCTGCCACGCAGGGTCACCGACTTGTTGAGGGTCACGCCTCCCGTGTAGACGCCGGGTGCGACGTCGATCGTGTCACCAGGCGCGGCTGCGGTGATGGCCGCCGAGATGGTGCTGTAGTCCTCGGGCACACGAAGCGTCGTGGCGGCACGCGCCGGAGCCGACATCGTCACG
>DATAEV010000188.1:0-8727 GCA_036257875.1 Actinomycetota bacterium
CGTGCTCGGAACGTTCCACGCCCAATGCGCGGAGTTCTGCGGCCTGTGGCATTCCCGGATGACGTTCGACGTGCACGTCGTTTCGCCGACCGATTACTCAGCGTGGATCCTCCAAGAGCGCAAGGCTTCCGCGAGCGTCACCTGCGCACCCAACGGGACGACCCTGGACCTGATCGCGCACAACATCTCGTGGAACGCGATCTGTCTTGCGGTTCCGGCGAACCAACCGTTCACGGTGAACGTCACGAACGAGGATGATGGCATCCAGCACAACTTCTCGATCTATGACAGCTTCTTCGAGAAGAAGACCTATTTCACCTCGCCGAAGCTCACCGGGCCGGCCAGCGAGACGTTGAACGTCGAGCGATTGCCGGCCGGGCACTACTACTTCCAATGCGATGTCCACGGTCCGGCCATGTCGGGATCGTTCGTCGTGGCTGCGCCCGGATCGAGCCCATGATGATCACGGAGGACACGACATGGCGGTGAAAGAGGCCCCGACCGCGGCGCTCGCGCCGGAGCCCGAGCGCGGCCGGCTCCTCGACTGGCTGACCACGACCGATCACAAGAAGATCGGGCTCCTCTACCTGATCAACAGCTTCGCGTTCTTCGCCGTGGCGGGGATCTTCGCGCTGCTGATGCGGACAGAGCTCGCCAGGCCGGGGACGCAGATCTTCGCCCCCCACGCCTACAACGAGCTCTTCACGCTGCACGGGACGCTGATGATCTTCCTCGTGATCTTTCCGCTGCTCGCGGGGTTCGGGAACTACTTCGTCCCGCTGCAGATCGGCGCGCTCGACATGGCCTTCCCCAGGATCAACGCCCTGTCCTTCTGGCTGCTCCCCGCGGGCGGGCTCACGATCCTCGCGGGGTTCCTCACCCACGGCGGCGCGGCGGCGGCCGGTTGGACCGGCTACCCACCCCTCGCGGAACAGCTCGGAACGGGGCAGGACCTGTGGATCGTGGGCCTGATCCTGGTGGGCACCGCTTCGATCCTGGGGGCCATCAACTTCGTCGTGACGGTCCTTCGCATGCGAGCACCCGGCATGACGATGCTGCGGATGCCCGTGTTCACGTGGAGCATCCTCGCGACCTCGCTCCTCGTGATCCTCGCCGCGCCCGTCCTCACCGCTGGGCTGATCATGGTGTTCTCGGACCGTCAGCTCGGTACGAGCTTCTTCGACCCGAACCGGGGAGGCGTCGTCATCCTGTGGCAGAACGTCTTCTGGTTCTTCGGCCATCCTGAGGTGTACATGCTGATCCTCGGAGCGTGGGGCGTCGTCACCGAGATCATCTCGGTGTTCTCGGGCAAGCCGATCTTCAGCTATCGGGGCGTGATCCTCGCGTTCCTGCTGATCACGGCGCTGTCCTTCAGCGTGTGGGCGCATCACATGTTCGCGACCGGAGCCGTCGAGCTGCCGTTCTTCAGCGTGACCACGGAGCTGATCTCGATCCCGACGGGCGTGCTGTTCTTCATCTGGCTGGCGACGCTCTGGCGCGGGAAGCTTCGCTTCGAGCCTCCCATGCTGTTCGCGCTCGGCTTCATCGCGATGTTCCTGATCGGCGGGATCGACGGCGTATGGGCTGCCTCTCCGGCCATGGACTTCGCGATCCACGACACCTATTGGGTCGTCGCCCACCTGCATTACGTGCTCTTCGGGGGCACCCTCTTCGGCGTGATGGCGGCGATGTTCTATTGGTTCCCGAAGATGACGGGGCGGATGCTCTCCCGACCGTTGGGGATCTGGCAGTTCTGGCTCCAACTGATCGGGTTCAACCTGACGTTCTTCCCCATGCACATCCTCGGCCTGCGCGGGATGCCTCGGCGGATCGCCGACTACCCGCCCGACCTCGGGTGGAGCTTCCTGAACCTTCTGGCCTCGATCGGTGCGTTCGTGATCGCGACGGCGATGATCATCTTCTTCCTCAACATCTTCCTGACCCTCCGGAAGCCGCGAGCGGCTCCAGACGACCCGTGGGGCGCCAACACGCTCGAATGGATGACGTCCTCGCCGCCGCCGGCCCACAACTTCGACGCGCTCCCGACGATCCGCTCGGATCGACCGGCGTACGACCGGCGGATGGCCGAGCAGGAGCCAGCGACATGAGCGACGTCACGACGCAGAGGGAGCGCGCGCGGCCGGAGATGAGCGGGCCGGTGCTCGGGATGGTTCTGTTCGTGGCTTCGGAGGCGATGTTCTTCGCTGCCTTCTTCGGTGGGTACTTCACGATCCGGGCGAACGCCCCCGTATGGCCTCCTCCCGACGTCCCCCACCTCAAGATCGACATCGCGTCCATCCTCACCGTGGTCCTGGTGGCGAGCAGCGTCGCCGTTCAGCTCTCGCTGCGGGCCACCCGTGACGGGAAGCGGCGGCAGGCCTTGTGGTGGCTCGGCGCCACGATCGGGCTCGGCGTGCTCTTCCTCGGCTTGCAGCTCTACGACTACTCGCAGCTGGGCTTCGGGCTGAAGGATGGGGTCTTCGGCACCCTCTTCTACGTGATGACCGGCATCCACATGGCGCACGTGATCGGAGGCGTCGCCTTCCTGGGTCTCGTGTTCGGCCAGGGCTTGCGAGGTCGCCTCTCGCCGTCGCATCACGATCCTCTGGCGGCGGGGGCGATCTACTGGGATTTCGTCGATGTCATCTGGCTGTGCCTGTTCACGACCTTCTACCTGCTGACGCCGAGGTGAGCCGATGAGCACGCTGTCGCGGATCTGTCTCGGTTTGGCGGTCTTCCTCGTGGTGACCGGCGGTGTCTACGGGCTCACCAGTCACGAGCACGCCGGGACGACGGAACTGCTGGCGTCGGCCGTGACCTTCTGCTTCCTGGGGATCATCTTGCGGCTCGTCGGAGCCCGCGAGGCCGAGGGCCAGCCGGAGGAAGAGGCTGAGATCCAGGTGGCTCCGACGATCTGGCCGTTCGCGTTCGCGATCTCGGGGGTCATCCTGGCCGTGGGACTGATCGTCAGCCAGTGGATCGTGATCCTCGGCGGGGTCGTCGCGGCGCTTTCGGCGGCGGGGTGGCTCCGCGACGTCGCTCGCTCGCACGCGGGCGAAGCGCCGTAACGATCAACCCCGGGCGATCAGCACGCCCGCCGTGAGCACCAGCGTCACGAGCACCACGAGGAAGACCGTGGCGTGGTACTGCGTGCGGCTCGGGCTCGGAAGGCTCGCCGGGTTGCAGCGATGACAGATCGCCACGCCGTCGGCCACCGGGCCGCCGCACCGCAGGCATCGTTCACGAGAACCCATCATGCTCCTCTCGCCGTCGCCCGCTCGAGCCGGGCGTCAACCCTCGCGGCCTCCCGTTCGTCCGCGCGCATCCAGCCGAGCAAGACGAGGCCCAAAGCGGGGACGATCAGGACCATCGTGCCGGCCCACATGATCGCCCCGGCAGCCCGCTGATCGGCCAGAGCGCGCGCGACGCCGTCGGCCTGTGCGTACGCCGGGTACAGCACGTGGCGGGACGTCACGATCGTGAGACCGAGGAACGCCATGGCTGGCATGGCTACGAACAAGTAGAGGATCCGCGCCGGATACGAGAGCCCGGACGTCACCGGATCGGCCCGGACGATCGGCATCCAGAACAGCAGCGCGGTCACGAGGAGCGCGATGTGCTCGAACGCGTGCACGCTGTCGTTCCGTAGCGCGGCCTCGTAGAGGCTCGAGAAATGGATGCCCCAGAGCACCACGAAGAAGAGCGCCCAGGCGACGAGCGGGTTACCGAGCGGACGCGCCGGTGCGCTCCGGAGCGTGGCGAGGAGCCACCGGCGCGGCGTGCCCGGCCACGCCTGCAGCGCGAGCGTGATGGGCGCGCCGAGCAACAGGAGGGGGGCGGCGACCATCGTGAGGAGCAGGTGCTGGACCATGTGGATGGAGAACGAGGTGCTGACGGCGGCGTCGAGGGGGCCCGTGAGGGCGACGACGAGCACCCCGAGGCCGGCGAAGAAGGCGAGGCGGGCGCGGGGTCGCGGGACGCGACCCCGCGCCCGCCTCACCCGTGCGTCCGCGACCAGGTACCCGAAGGCGGCGGCCACGACACCGAACGCCACGGGATCACCCGCGATGGCCACGGTCCCCGCCTTCGACGGTCACGGGCTCAGCGGTCCTGTCGGCGACGTTCGCCGGGGGGCGAGCCCGCTCGGCGTTCGCCTCGAGCGGAAGAGCGATCTCGAAGGTCGTCCCGACGTCGACCCGGCTCGTCACGTGGACCGTGCCGAGGTGAGCCTCAACGATCGCTCGAACGATCGACAACCCCAATCCGAACCCGCCCGTGTGCCGGCTGCGGCCGGGGTCCGCCCGGGCGAAACGGTCGAAGATGCGATCGAGGTCTTCATCGGGGATCCCCGTCCCGGTGTCGCGGAACGAGACGACCGCCGTGCCGTCGCGTCGACGGACGGCGACCTCGATCGTGTCCTGCTCGCGCGTGTGTTGCACCGCGTTCTCGATCAGCGCATCGAACGCCACGGCCAACCGGTCGCGGTCGGCCAGGACGATCGCCTCCTCGGCGGCACCGAGCACCCACCGACGGGGCGTCGCCGCCCAACGCCGGAACGCGTCGACGACGATCTCCGCCACGTCCACGGGGACCAGGTGGAGCTGCTGAGGGTCCTCGGTCCCCGCGAGCAGGAGCAGACCATCGACGAGGCGCCGCAGGCGCGCCAGCTCGTCCGCGATCACGTCCACGTCCTCGACGATCGTCGGATCCGTGGCACGACGCTGGATCAGCTCCGTGTGGCCGAGGGCGACCGTGATCGGCGTCCGGAGCTCGTGGGAAGCATCCTGCACGAATCGGCGCTCGCGCTCGAGGAGCCGAAGGTTCTCCATGGACACGCGCTCGGTCTCCTCCGTGGCGGCCAACCGGCGTCGGGCGTGCCACACCATGGCAACGAACATCGCGGCCATCAGCGGCACCTCGGTGATCTCGTCGAGCGGCTGAGCTCCTCGGGAGTAGTCGATCCCGATGAACGCACCCGTCGTCAGCATCACGACGGCGAGCACGGTCAAGGTGGGTCTCGTCCGCCAGACGCGGAAGCCGTACAGGACCGTCAGGCTCACCCAGATGAAGTGGAACGGCACCGTCTCCCACGACGGGATGATGAGCATCGCGACGAGATTGGCCAGCGAGAACAGCACCCAGGCGACGTCGATCCATCGCTCCCGGTTCGGCCATCCGAGCGCGTCAGGACGCATCGAACCGGTATCCCACCCCACGGATCGTGGTGATCGCGTCCGGACCGAGCTTCGCGCGGAGGCGGCGAACGTAGACGTCGACCACGTTCGACCCGGGGTCGAAGTGGTAGCCCCAGACCGACGAGAGCAGCCGTTCCTTCGACACCGAGCGTCCTGCATGTCGCATCAGCTCCTGGAGGAGCAGGAATTCTCGGTCGGCGAGCGGGACCGGCCCGCGACCGTCATCGACCTGGCGCCGGATCAGGTCGAGCGTCGTCGCGCCAACCACCAACTTCGTCTGGTCGGCTCGCGCTGCGGTTCGCAGGCGCGCCCGCACCCGGGCGAGCAGCTCCTCGAGCGAGAACGGCTTCGAGAGGTAGTCCTCCGCGCCGAGCTCGAGCGATCGCACCTTCGAAGCCGTGTCGCTGAGCGCCGAGAGGACGAGGACGGGCTGGGAGGGCTTGCGCTCCAAGATCGCCTGGAGGACGGAGAGCCCGTCGACGTCCGGCATCACGAGATCGAGGATGAGGAGGTCGTAGGTCCGTGACCTCGCGAGCCGGAGACCCTCTTCCCCGCCTCCCGCGGTGTCGACCTCGAGACCCTCCGCCTCGAGGCCGCGGCGGACGAAGTTCACGATGCGCTGCTCGTCGTCCACGAGCAGCACCCTGCCGGCCAACGCCGGCTCTCCCCCGGTTACTCGAGCAGTTGGGTCCACGGACCTCCCTCGGGCCCCAGCGTAGCCAGGTCGCACCAACCTGGGTAGAGCCTCGGGATCGCTCCCAGGGTGACAGTTCTGTCATGTCCGCGGGGCGGTCGGGACGCCCTCGGTGGGGCGGCCGCGGCGATCGGCGGACGTTCCTCCGCGCAGAGGACGCCGCTGTCAGGAACAGGGCCGTCCTGCGTAGGGTTCGGTTCACTACCGGCACGATCGCACGAGGAGGGAGCATGGCTCACCGAGAGGATCGGAACGCCGGGATCATCCAGGAGTTCGGCGCGAACCACGGGAAGGTCGGCGGGTACTTCGAGGGCCGTCCGCTCCTGCTCCTCACGGTGCGAGGAGCGAAGAGCGGAACGGAGCGGACGACACCGCTCGCCTACCTCGCGGACGGGGAGCGGTTCGTCATCTTCGCGACGAAGGGAGGGGCTCCGACCAACCCCGGCTGGTACTACAACGTGGCTGCCAACCCCGACGTGACGATCGAGGTCGGCGACCGGCGGTTGCGGGCGAAGGCGCGGGTGACCGCGGAGCCCGAGCGGACCGAACTCTATGGACGTCAGGCGGAACGGTGGCCGGCGTTCGCCGAGTACCCGACCAAGACCTCGCGGACGATCCCCGTGATCGTGCTCGAGCCCGCCGACCACACCCAGCCTGGATGAACACGGGGCGGCTCGAGACCTTCGCGGATGGCGTGTTCGCCATCGCGGCGACGCTCCTGATCCTGAGCGTCGACGGCCATCTGGGATCGTGCGCGCCTGCGGGTGCGACGCTCGCGCATCAGCTCGAGTGCTCCTGGCCGTCCTACGTCGCCTACGTCGTCAGCTTCCTGACGATCGGGATCATCTGGGTGAACCACCACACCGTGATGGAAGAGATCGATCACGCGGACCGCACCTTCCTGATGATCACGGTCGGCTTCCTGATGGTCGTCGCGTTCATCCGCTTCCCGACCCGGCTCGTCGCCGAGAACATCCGAGGAGACGGCGCACGGGCGGCGGCGATCGCGTACGGCATCACGCTCACGCTCACCGCGGCGCTGTTCAACGCGATCTGGTTCTACGCCGCGCGAGGCGGACGGCTGCTGCGCCCGGACGCGGATCCGGAAACGGTCCGCGGCATCTCGAAGACCTTCGTGTTCGGTCCGTGGCTCTACCTCGCGCTCACGCTGGTGGCCGCGATCGATCCCGTTGCGGCCGCGATCGGGTTCGGCGTGTTCGCGCTCTTCTGGGTGATCGAGAGCTCGGTCTTCGGGCGAGACCGGTCGCGCCGTTCGGCCGACCGGTGAGGCGACGGCTCGATGATGCGAGAGGACGAACGGATGCCCGCTCGGTACGAGGTCACCATCGAACGCGGAGCGAAGCGCGTCTTCGCGGGGGCGAACGCGTGGCCTGGCTGGTGCCGCGGTGGACGAACGGAGGAGGAGGCGCTCGAGGCGCTCCTCACGTACGGCAGGCGGTACGCCAAGGTGATGGGAAGGCGCCGGCTGGGGTACGTCGCACCGACGGACGTCGGTCGCTTACGCGTCGTCGAACGGCTCACGGGGAACGCGACGACCGACTTCGGTGCGCCCGGGGTCGCGCCGCGATCGGATGACCGGGCGGTCGACGAGGACGAGGCGGGGCGGCTTGCCGCGATCATGAAGGCCTGCTGGTCGGCGCTCGACCGTGCGGCGGCCGCCGCCGACGGTCTCGTGCTCCGCACGGGGCCGCGCGGCGGCGGCCGCAAGCTCGCCGCGATCGTGGAGCACGTCGCCGACGCGGAGGTCGCCTACCTGTCGAAGCTCGGGGCGCGGCCTTCCGCGGGCGACCCGAGGGCAACGATCGTGGCCGTGTTCGCCTCCCGGGCCCGCGGTGAACCTCCCGAACGGACCCCACGGTCGGGCGTCCTGTGGACGCCCCGCTACTTCATGCGGCGAGCCGCCTGGCACGTGCTCGATCACGCGTGGGAGATCGAGGACCGCACTCGGCCCGTCGCCTGACCGCTTTCCGCTTGCCACGCAATGCCTCCCTGCCTGTCCACCGGCCCCGCCGGCCGGTCCGCTCAAGCGGTCCGCCCTGCAGCCGAAGCCTTTCGGGAAGGATCTCCCGGGAAGGCCTGGTCCATGGACCCAGCAGAACTGCTTCGCTACGCGGTGGAGCGGCGGGCGAGCGACGTCCACCTCAAGGCGGGGAACGTCCCGTTCATCCGGGTTGACGGCGAGTTGCTGCCGGCCCCGTTCCCATCGCTCACCGCTGCTGAGACACGGGCGGCGGCCGACGCGCTGATGCCGTCGCACAAGGCGGACGAGTTCGCGCGCACGAAGGAGGCGGACTTCGCCTACACCCTCGAAGGGGTCGGGCGGTTCCGCGTCAACGTGCTCCGTGAGTCCGACACGGTCGGCCTCGCGATCCGTTGGGTGAGCCCCGAGGACCTCACGTTCGAACAGCTCCATCTGCCCGAGACGATCCGCTCGCTCGCCGAGACGAAGCGTGGGCTGGTGCTGGTCACCGGTCCGACGGGCGCGGGCAAGACGACGACGATCGCGGCGCTGATCGGGTTCATCAACCGGACGCGTCGCGCGCACATCGTGACGATCGAAGATCCGATCGAGGTCGTACACACGGACAGCATGTCCGTGATCCGTCAGCGCGAGGTCGGGCGGGACACGGGCTCGTACGGATCCGCCCTCCGACAGGCGCTCCGGCAGGATCCGGACGTGGTCTTCCTCGGCGAGATCCGCGACCACGAGACCGCGCTCGCCGCGATCCAGGCGGCGCAGACGGGACATCTCGTCTTGTCGACGCTCCACACGATCGACGCGACCGAGACGATCTCGCGCGTCGTCGAGCTGTTCCC
>DATAEV010000214.1:0-3195 GCA_036257875.1 Actinomycetota bacterium
GTGCACCACCACGACCCGGCCGGTCTCGCGCGCGCAGCGTTCGAGCGCGACGTCATCGAGCGGCGACAGGCTCCGGAGGTCGATGACGCGGGCGCTGATCGCCTCGGCCGCCAGGACCGCCGCCGCATCGAGCACTCGAGCGACCATCGCGCCGTAGGCCACCAGCGTCACGGTCTCGCCGTCGCGGAGGACACGCGCGTCGCCCATCCCCGGACCGTCGGTCGCGAGCTCCCCGGATTCCTTCGACCAGTATCGAGCCTTCGGCTCGAGCACGATCACCGGGTCGGGATCCGCGATCGCCTGCCGCAACAACCGATAGGCGTCGAGTGCGGACGACGGCGCCACCACCTTGAGCCCCGCCGTGTGGGCGTAGTACGTCTCGGGACTCTCCCCGTGGTGCTCCTTCCCCTTGATGCCGCCGAACGCCGGGATCCGGAGCGTGATCGACATGTCGACGCGGCCACGGACGCGCATCCGCATCTTCGCGACGTGATCCACCACCTGCTCCATCGCGGGATAGCTGAACGCATCGAACTGCATCTCGACCACGGGGCGCCACCCAGCGAAGCACAATCCGACGGCCGCCCCGGCGATCCCGGCCTCGCTGATCGGTGTATCGAACACGCGAGCCTCTCCGTACTCGGCCTGGAGCCCGTCGGTCACCCGGAACACGCCGCCCGAGCGCCCGACGTCCTCTCCGAACACGATGACCCGTGGATCGTCGGCGAGCGCGTCGTAGAGCGCCCGGTTGAGCGCTCCCGACATCGACCACTCCCTCATCCCAGTGCCTCATCGCGCTGCCGTTCGAACGAGGAGGGCGGGGCCGCGTACACCCAATCGAACATCCACTCGGCGGGCGGCGCAGGCGAGGCGATCACGCCGGCCCGGACCTCGAGTGCGAACGCCTCGGCCTCCTCCTCGCACCCCGTGACGAACCGATCGTCCGCCTGGCCGGTCGCGAGCAACCAGTCGCGGAACCGCGAGATCGGATCCGTCGCGCGAGCCCGTTCCACCTCGGCGTCCCCGCGATACCGGGACGCGTCGTCGGCGGTCGAATGCGCTCCGATCCGATAGGTCATCGCCTCGATCAGCGTGGGCCCGTCACCACGCCGTGCTCGCTCCAAGGCCCGCTTCGTCGCCCGATACACCGCGAGCACGTCGTTCCCGTCGACGCGGGCGCCGGGGAACCCGTAACCCTCCGCGCGGCGCCAGATCTCCCCCGCCGTCTGCTCCGACGACGGCAGGCTGATCGCCCACCCGTTGTTCTGGCAGAACAGCACCATCGGCAGGCGCCAGACGCCCGCGAGGTTGGCCGCTTCGTGGAAGTCGCCTTCGCTCGTCGACCCGTCGCCGAAGTACGCGATCGTGACCGCGTCCGTCCCGTCCAGTCGCTGCCCGAGCGCGTAGCCGGCGGCGTGGGGGAGCTGGGTCGCGATGGGGATGCAGATCGGGCCGAACCGGGTTGCTCGTGGATCGTACGGGCCCCCGTGCCACGTCCCGCGGTGGTACTGGAGGTACTGGACGGCGTCGACCCCGCGTACGAGCGCGACGGCCAGCTCGCGGAAGCTCGGCCAGACGAAATCGAGTCGGCCTAGGGCGAACGCGCTCCCGATCTGCGCCGCTTCCTGTCCTTCGAACCCGGGGTAGACGGTCAGCTCGCCTTGGCGCTGAAGCGCGATGCACTCGCGGTCCAGGCGCCGGGCGAGGACCATCCACCGCAACACCTGTCTGAGCTCCTCCGGAGACAGCCCGACGTCGGCGTCGCCGACCGGGGACCCGTCGGGCGCGAGGATGCGCACGGGCTCGGTCCCGGCCCCATGCTCGGGTACGTCGGACACGCGTGAAGCTCCTTGCCGTAGATGCCGAGAGGATAGGGGACGTCGGCTCGCTAGACTCGGGAGCGCTGTGGTCCCTTCCGCCTATCTCCGCGTGTTCCAGCCGCTCGATGCCTTCGAACGCGACGAGCAGCTCCACTGGGAGCGGTACCTGGTCCAGCGGGTCGACCGGCGACCTCGGACGCACCGCTTCGCCGACCGCGTCACCGCCGAGGGGCTCGGGCTCCTTGCCCCGGCGGACGGCGAGCACGCGGAGGTTCGCGTGATCGACGGACGCACGTATCTCTCTCCTCAGCGGCTGCGGCTGCGGGTCCTCGAGGCGATGCTCGCGTTCCGCGGCTCCGAGCCGATGGAGCTGTGGGACACGATCGTGCCGAAGAAGGAAGCCCGACGCGCTCGCCGGCAGCTCGCGCGCCATCGTCGTCGCGATCCGCACGCCAGCTCGTTCGTCCACCAGAGTCCGTGGCACGTCCCGATCCGCTGGTTCGCTCTGTTCCGGGACGACGAGCGCCGGATCGGCGAGGACGAGCACGGCCGCATGCGGCTGCGGTACCGCGCGTCCGCGCGTCGCGCGATGCGACGCGCCGAGGACGCCATCCCCGTGCTTCGCCGATCGGACCTCGGTCCGATCGGCGAACTCCTCCTGGATCTCCACCAGTGGTTGGCCGTCTTCGACGCCCGGTCGGTGATCGAGCTCGACTACGGCGAGCTCTGTGACTTCATGACGTGGGACGAGCTCGACGACGATCACAGCGCCGCGGATCTCCGGGAGGCGCTCGATGCGCTCGAACGTCACGAATACGGTCAGTCGGCCGACGTCTACCAGGGCGTGTTGACGCGCTGGGCCGAGGTTCGCAGCCGGGAGATCATGAACTGATCGCGATCAGCGAGCGAGGCGCTGCAGCAGCTCGTCCCATGCCATCAGATAGGCATCCACATCAGCGTCCGTCGCGGGGACCGGCACCACGGGGCCGGCTCCGACGATCGCCTCCCACACCCCGCGGTTCGCGAGCCACACGCGGATCAACCGCGTCAGGAGGTCATCGGCGCAGGCGCGCGCCTCGTCCGCGTTGGTGACCGGTTCGGGACGGAACGTGTAGCCGGCCCGGGGACCGAGATGGTGGATGTGCCAGGGAAGTCCGGCAGCCCGAACGATCGCGGCCATGCCGCTCGCGAGTTTCGCGCCCAACCTCGCGGTGCTCGCATAGGCCTCGTCCGTGAGGACCTCGAACATCGTGGCGCGCGCCGCCGCCATCGAGAGCGCGTTGCCGAACAGGGTGCCGCCGGTCGCGACCATGTCGCCGCGCTCGCCGTCGGGGCCTTTCATCTGGAGCAGGACGCGTCCGATCGCCTCGGTCAT
>DATAEV010000216.1:0-7948 GCA_036257875.1 Actinomycetota bacterium
GCGACGCTCGCCCGATACTTCCGGACGCGCTCGACGCCGGTGCACCGGGCCCTGGCCGACGCCGAGGCGACCGCCGAGGTGCTCAACGGACTGATCGAGCTGGGCGGCCGGCTGGGGATCAGCACCCTCGGCGACCTCCGCCAGGCGTGTACCGCCCGCGGGCGGCCCAACTTCGGAAAGATCCGCCTGGCCGACCCCCTCCCCCGGTCGCCCGGCGTCTACCTCTTCGAGGATCGAAGCGGGAAGGTCCTCTACGTGGGCAAAGCCGTCGACCTCCGCGCGCGCGTCCGGTCCTACTTCTATGGCGACGAACGCAAGAAGGTGCAGAACCTCCTGGACGCGGTGCACCGGGTCCAGGGCATCCCCACCCCGAGCGGTGAGGCCGAGGCGCTCGTGCTGGAGGCACGGCTCATCGCTCGCCACGAACCGCCGTTCAACAGCCACGGCAAGCGATGGCGGCGATACGCCTACCTCAAGATCGACCCGACGGAGGCGTGGCCCCGACTCAAGGTGGTGCGAACCGCGCCGGCCGACGACGGATCCACCTACCTGGGCCCCTTCGGTTCGTCCGCGCGCGCGCGCCAGGCCAAGGATGCGATCGAAGATGTCTTCCGGATCCGTCGATGCACCACGTCGATGGGCGTGCGGACGCGCTTCGCGCCGTGCGCCCTCGCCGACATGGGGCGGTGCCTCGCGCCGTGCGACGGCCGCACCACCTCCGAGCGCTACCGCGAGCTCGTCGGTTCGCTGGTGGTGGCACTCGCCGCACCGGGAGACCTGCTCGCGAAGCTCGAGGGAAAGATGCACGACCTCGCAGCGCACGAACGCTTCGAGGAAGCGGCGCTCGCCCGTGACCGCCTCCGGTCGCTCGCGGAGTCGCTCTGGCGACACCGCGTCGACCGGTGGCTGACCGCCGGGCGGTTGACGCTCCGGGGTCCCCGGGGCGAGCGGCTCGAGCTGATCGAGGGCGCGCTCGCGGGGGGCGACGAGCCGCCGCCGGAGCCGATCGGATCGCCGGCTCCGCGCGAGCGCGCGGACGAGCTCGCCGCGATCCGCTCATGGGTCGGCCGGCACCCGACGCGGGTTGAGCGCTGCGAGGTGCCCCCCTCGGAGCCCGTCGACGGTGGAGCAGCGCTCGCCCGGATCCTCGCCGCGACGCGCGAGAGCGGCCGCACGCCGGCCGGCCGTCCGAAAGGTGGCCGGTAGACTCGGACCATGGAGACGGCGGTCATCATCGAGGGTGCACGCACCCCGATCGGCAGGTTCGTTGGCTCGTTCGCCGACACCCCCGCGGTCGAGCTGGGGACGTTGGCGGTCCAGGAGGCGATGCGGCGCGCCGACGTCGCCCCGGAGCAGATCGACCAGACGATCCTCGGACACGCGCGTCAGGCCGGGAACGGACCCAACACCGGACGGCAGGTGAGCGTTCGCGCGGGGGTGCCGATCGAGGTCGCCGCGTACAACGTGAACATGGCGTGCGGCTCGGGGATGCAGGCCGTCCAGCTCGCGGCTCAACAGATCGCCCTCGGGGACGCCGAGGTGGTGCTGGCGGGCGGGATGGAGAACATGAGCCGCGTCCCGTACCTGCTCCCGGAGATGCGACGCGGCCACCGCCTCGGTGACACGCAGATCGTGGACGCGATGTACCGCGACGGTCTCCTCGACCCGCTCTGCGGGCTGGTGATGGGCGAGACCGCGGAGAACCTGGTCGACCGCTACGACATCACGCGGGAGGAGCAGGACGAGTTCGCGCTCGGATCGCAGCAGAAGGCGTCGGCTGGAGCCTCACGACGGGCGAAGGAGCTCTTCCCGATCGAGACCGCGCTCAACGGTCGACCGGTGACGGTGACGGAGGACGAGCACCCGCGCCCCGACACCACCCTGGAGGGTCTGGCGAAGCTGAAGCCGGTGTTCCGTGAGGGCGGATCGGTCACCGCCGGGAACTCGAGCGGTATCACCGACGGCGCGGCGGCGATGGTGGTGATGTCCGCAACGCGGGCGAAGGCCGAGGGCCGGGAGCCGCTCGCGCGGATCGTCGCGTCGAGCTGGGCGGGGGTTCCTCCGGAGCTGATGGGGATCGGGCCCGTCCCGGCCACCGCGAAGGTCCTGGACAAGACGGGGCTCACGATCGCCGATCTCGATCTGATCGAGATGAACGAAGCGTTCGCCGCACAGGTCATCGCGTGCGAACGCGAGCTCAAGTTCGATCGCGACCGCCTCAACCCGAACGGTGGGGGCATCAGCCTGGGTCACCCGATCGGGATGAGCGGCGCGCGGATCATCCTCGCGCTCGCGTACGAGCTCCTTGCGGCCGGGAAGTCCCTGGGGCTCGCGACCCTCTGCATCAGCGGCGGGCAGGGGCTCGCCGTCGTCCTCGAACGCTCGTGAGGAGGCCGTGCCGTGAGCGTCCACGCGGTTGTCCTGATCCAGTGTGACGTCGACGGGATCGCCGCCGCCGCGGAAGCGATCGCCGACGTCGACGGCGTTTCCGAGGTCTATTCGGTCGCGGGCGAGTTCGATCTGGTCGCGATCGTGCGGGTCCCCGCGCACGACGACCTCGCGAAGGTGATCCCCGGCGGGATCGCGCGCGTCGATGGCGTGGCGCGAACCGAGTCCTTGATCGCGTTCCAAGTGTACTCCAAGCACGACCTGGAACGGATGTTCTCGATCGGGTTCGACGAGGGCTGAACGGCAGGCGGCATCGGCTACGCGCCAGCCTGCCACGCGATCGCGATCGGCAGGGACGTGCGTGCCCACTCCGTGAGGTTCTCGCCGGGTCCGTCGTACTTCTGGAGCAACAGCAGCCGGGCCAGCGCGTCCTCGTCCGAGCCGGGCTCCACCACCCTGGCGTGCGTCAAGCGCTTCACGTCCGCGATCTCGAGGACGACCTGTGGGGACACGAGGATGTTCCGGACCCAGTCGGCGTCCTCACCACCGCCGGAGAGGAGATACACGACGCCGTCGTGGAGGGCGAACCAGATCTCGATGCGATGCGACCGACCCGAGACCCGACCCGTCGTCGTGAGGTAGCAGAAGGGCTCGGATCCGAGGCCGGACCCTTCGGTCACGAACCGAAGAAGGCCCACGCCAGCAGCGCGCCGATCACGATCACCGCCGCGATCAGGAACAGCAGATCGCCCCGCTTCACCTTCCCCGGCTGCATCGCGTTGAAGCCCATCGTGCCTCCGATCAGCCCTGCCGAACCAGGTTCTCCTCGAGCGAGGCGACGCTCCGGCTGAGCGAACCCAGCACCGTCTCGCGGTCGAGCGTGAACGCAGGATGGATATCGGCGATCTCCTCGAGCGCTCGTTCGAGCTTCGTCCCGAAGGTCTGCGCCGCCTTGAGCGCATCGACCAACGCCAACGCGTAGTCGGCGCTGAACGGCTGGCCGTCCCAGGGACAGCGTCCACCACCGTCGATCACCTGGTCCGCGAGGAACTCCCGTCCGCAGCGTTTGCAGGTTCCCTTGATCCTCACACCCGTTCCTCCTGGGGCACCAGGCCCCTTTGCTCGAGCAGCTCCCACAATCGATCGGCGACCTCGAACGGGTCCGGAGGCTTCACGAACCAGGCGTCGGCTCCCGACCATCGTGCGAGCCACGCATCCTGCACACGCTCGAGCAGGATCACGATCACGCCCGTGAACGGATCCCGCGCGTCGCGCACCGTCTTGGCCAGCGCGAAGGCACCCGCGCGCGAGGCGATCTCGTCGGCGACGATCACCTGCGGGCGATCCCGCAGAGCGGCCTTGATCCCCAGGTCACCGTTCGCCGCGGCGCGGAAACGCAGCTCCTCTCCAAGGCGTCGCTCGATGCTTCGTACCGTGAGCGCGGTCAGCTCTCGCGAGCGAGGGTCGGGTGACACGAGCAGCACGTCCACGTTCGGGGAGGCTACCACGGGCCCTCCCCGCGCTTTGCTGCGCACCGGACCCTCGGCTACCGTTCGGACGAGCACGGACACACGGCACCGGGAGGGCGCATGGAGGGCACCGGCAAGGCGGCCGTTGCCGAGTTCATCGGGACGTTCGCGCTCATCTTCTTCGGCGCGGGGACGATCATCGCCACCGGCAACACCGATCAGCTCGCGATCGCGTTCGCCCATGGTCTGACGATCGCGATCATGGTCTCGCTGATGGTCCACATCTCAGGTGGGGTCTTCAACCCCGCGATCCAAGCGGCCCTGTGGGTGACCGGAAAGATGCCGAGCGTCCGGAGCGGCGTGTACATCGTGGCGCAGCTCGCCGGCGCGGTGGCGGCGGCCCTCCTCTTGAAGTACTTCTCGCCCGCGCAAGCGTTCGACTCGGTGAACGGTGGCACGCCCAGCGTGATGTCGGGATACGCGATCGGCAAGGCGGTGCTCGTCGAGACCGTCGCAACCTTCTTCCTGGTGTGGGCGGTCTTCGCGACCGTGGTCGACGATCGGGGTCCGTTCGCCAAGACGGCCGGGTTCACGATCGGTCTCGTGATCACGATCGACGTGCTGGCATTGGGGCCCCTCACGGGCGCGGCGATGAACCCCGCTCGCTGGTTCGGGCCCGCGCTGGTGACGGGGACTTGGAGCGACTGGTGGGTGTGGATCGCCGGGCCGATCGCCGGAGGGATCATCGCGGGCATCGCGTACTGGTACCTCTACCTCCAGGGCCGGGAGCCTGCGACACCGTAGAACCCGCCGGCACGAGGGCTACGCTCTGACCGTGACGGACGAAGAGGTCTACCTCGATGGCGCATCGGCGATGCCCCTTCGCCCCGAGGCGCGCGCCGCGATGATGGAGGCGCTGGACGTCTTCGGCGACCCGCTGACGATCCACCGACCCGCGCGGGCCGCTCGGGCGGTGATCGACGACGCGCGGGTGACGATCGGTCGGGCGATCGGCGCGCAAGCCGATGAGATCGTGTTCACGTCGGGTGGTACCGAATCGGTCACACTCGCGATCGCGGGCGCAGCACGAGCCAGGCGCGAGCTCGGCAACCGGATCGTCGCCAGCACGGTCGAGCACCCTTCGGTGGGCGGCATCGCCACCGTGCTCGGATCCGATGGGTTCGAGGTTGTCCTGGTCCCGGCGGACGGGATGGGGCGGGCGGACCTCGACCGCTTCGCCGTCGAGGTCCGCCACCCCGGCACCGTGGTGGCGAGCCTGCAACACGCCAACCATGAGCTCGGCACGCTGCAGGAGGTGGCCGAGGCAGCCCGGCTCGCTCGGGAGGCCGGGGTCGTCTTCCACACGGACGCGTGCCAGACGGTGGGCCGCCTGCCCGTGGACGTGGCATCGCTGGGCGTGGACCTCCTCTCCCTGTCCGGGCACAAGTTCGGCGGGCCGCCGGGTGTCGGCGCGGTCTACGTGCGCCGCGGCGTCGGGATCGCGGCGTACCCGCGTGGCGACGACCGGGAGCGGAAGCGTCGCTCCGGGATGGAGAACACGCCCGGCATCGGCGGGATGGGGGCGGCGCTGGCCGCAGCGATGGCCACGATGGCCGATGAGGCCGCCCGTCAATGGCCGCTGACCGCCGCGATCCGTGACCGGATCGCGGCGGAGGTTCCCGGCGCCACGGTGCTCGGCCACCCGACGCACCGAGCGCCGCACCTCGTGGCGTTCGTCGTCGCCGGGCTCGACCCGGCGACCTTGGCGATGGCCCTGGATGATCTCGGGTTCCGGGTAGGGGCGGGCTCAACCAGCAGCGGTCGCCCCGAAGATCCCTCCCGGGTCCTCGAGCAGATCGGTGTTCCCGGGATGGGAGGCTTCCGCGTGAGCCTCGGCCCCGCCTCGACCGAGGACGACGTCGACCGGTTCCTCCGTGTGCTCCCGGACCTGGTCAGCCGGCTTCAGCTGGTCGAGCGCATCTCCACCGAGGCGCTGGCGCGGTTCCGCCCGCCGGAGGACGCCACGCGATGAGCGACCGTCGGCGTGGTTCGCTCCTGCCGACGCCGGTTTGGCTCGTGCTCGGCGCCGCGCTCGGCGCCGCGATCGGTTCGGGGGGAGGAGACAACTCGGCCGGCCTCGCCGTCGGACTGGTCCTGGGTGCTTGCGGTGGCGTCGGCCTCGCCTCCTGGCTCGGCCGGCGAAGCTGACCCGGGCGATTCACCCCACGGTCCAGGTATCCCCACCGTGCAGGAGCGTCTTCAGGTCGCCCGGCCCCAGCCGTTCGACCGCGCGCTCCAACTGTGATCGCACCGCCTCGCCGTAGGTGGATCGGTCCTCTTCGTGGAACACACCGATGCAGGTTGGCTCGGTCGGGCCCTGCGACAGATGCGCCAGCGCGAACGCGAGCGAAGGACGGCCGTGGACCTCGTGCGTGACGATGGAGCTCGGATCCGAATCGGCGACCGCAGCGATCTCGAGCCGGCCGTTCTCGCCGACCCGCACGCAGCGGGTCCCCTCATCGAAGACGATCGGCTCCCCGTCCACCAGACGGATCTGGTTGTGCACGCCCTGTTGCTTATCTCGGATCAGATCGAACGCGCCGTCGTTGAACACGTTGCAGTTCTGGTAGATCTCGACGAACGCCGAGCCGGGATGCTCAGCAGCCTGTCGCAGCACGTCGGTCAGGTGCTTGCGATCGTTGTCCACCGTCCGAGCGACGAAGGTCGCCTCCGCCCCCAGTGCCAGCGCGACCGGGTTGAATGGATGGTCGACCGAGCCGAACGGTGTCGACTTCGTCACCTTCCCCTCTTCGGAGGTCGGCGAATACTGGCCCTTCGTCAGTCCGTAGATCTGGTTGTTGAACATCAGGATCTTGATGTTCACGTTCCGCCGCAGTGCGTGGATCAGGTGGTTCCCGCCGATCGACAACGCGTCGCCGTCGCCGGTGACGACCCAGACATGTAGCGCGGGGTTGGCCGTCGCGACACCGGTCGCGATCGCGGGCGCCCGACCGTGGATCCCGTGGAACCCGTAGGTGTCCATGTAGTACGTGAACCGGCCGCTGCATCCGATCCCGGAGATGAACACCGTGTTGTGGGGCTCGATACCGAGCTCGGGCATGAATCCCTGGACGGCCGCCAGGATCGCGTAATCACCGCAGCCGGGACACCATCGCGGCTCCTGGTCGGACGTGAAGTCTTTCTTCGTCAGCGTGGCGACGCCGCTGGTGGCACCGTTCTCCTCAGCCATGCAACATCCTCACGATCGCTTCCTCCAGCTCATCGGCCCAGATCGGGAGCCCCTGAACCTTCGAGAACGTCTTGGCGTCGGCCAGGAACCGGGCCCGGATCAACATCGTGAGCTGTCCCGAGTTGAGCTCCGGGATCAGGATCTGCCGGTACTTCGTCACGACCTCGCCCGTGTTCGTCGGCATCGGGTTGAGCCACCGCAGATGAGCCGTGGCCACCCGTTCGCCCGATCCGCGGACACGCTGGACGGCGGCCCGGACCGTGCCGGCCGTCGAGCCCCACCCGAGCACCAACAGCTCCGCGTCGCCCGTCGGGTCGTCGACCTCGAGCGACGGGATGTCGGTGGCGATCCCCTCGACCTTGTCGCGTCGGATCTGCGTCATCCGCTCGTGGTTCTCGGCCTCGTAGCTGATGTCGCCCGTCCGATCCTCCCGTTCGAGGCCACCGATCCGATGCTCGAGGCCGGGCGTGCCCGGGATGGCCCAGGGACGGGCGAGCCGTTCGTCACGCGCGTACGGGAGGAAGTCGGCGCCGTTCGCCTCCGCGAATCTGGGGTCGATGGTGGGGAGCGCATCGATGTCGGGAAGCAGCCAGGGTTCGGACGAGTTCTGCAGGAAGCTGTCCGACAGCAGGATCACCGGGGTCCGGTAGCGGATCGCGACGCGGGCGGCGTCCATCGCCACGGAGAAGCAATCCGCAGGCGACGAGGGGGCCACGATCGGGATGGGCGACTCCCCGTGACGGCCGAACATCGCGTGCAACAGATCGCCCTGCTCGTTCTTCGTCGGCATCCCGGTGGACGGGCCGGCGCGCATCACGTCGACCAGGATCATCGGCAGCTC
>DATAEV010000219.1:0-38159 GCA_036257875.1 Actinomycetota bacterium
CAAGCACGGACAGACGCTCGATGCGATCCAGGAACTCGCTCGGAACGTGGTCGGGCGGCGCCTCGATGAGCGTATCCGGGTCCTGGTCGACGTCGAGGACTACCGGAAGCGGAGAGCCACCCGGCTTGAAGAACGCGCACGCGAAGCGGCCGAGCGAGCGCTGGCAACCGGACAAGAGCAGGAGCTCGAGCCGATGGACGCGCTCGAACGGAAGATCGTCCACGACGCCGTCGCTACGATCGACGGCGTCCAGAGCGGTTCTCGGGGCGAGGATCCGAATCGGTTCGTCGTCATCAGCCCGCTCGATTGAAGGGATCGTCGCCCCCGCTCCTGTAGGGGATGTTTCACGTGAAACATGAGGCTTGGGGTCGGTGGGGCGAGGTACTCGACTTCCCGATCGACGCTCGGGTGGCCGATCGGCTGGACCACTATGAGCACCTGCTCCTTGAGAAAGCTTTCCCCTTTGGCATGATCGGACGGGGCGATCGAGGGCAGCTCCGCGAGCGCCACATCGTCGATTCGCTCCGGGCCGCCACTCTCCTGGGTCCTGGACCGGGACGAGTGGTGGATCTCGGCTCAGGTGCGGGCTTGCCGGGGATCCCGCTCGCGGTCGCGCGCCAGGACCTGACTTTCTGCCTGGCGGAACTCCGCAAACGCCGCATCGCCTTCATGGAGCTGGCGGTCGATAGCCTCGGGCTGAGCAACGTAACGGTTTTCGCCGGCAAGGTTGAACAGCTCACCGGTCCGTTCGATGCGTGCCTCTCCCGAGCCTTCGCCGAGGTTGATCGAGCGTGGACGATCGCTGAAAGATTGCTCTCACCCACCGGCACGCTCCTATTCTGGGCCGGTCGGAGCGTCGATGTCGGTGCCGGAATGCCTGCGGGAGCACGTATGTCGGTTTCTGCCGCGCCCGGCCTTGCGGATGCCGGGCCTGTCGTTATCATGAGCCGGCAGTGAGCAAGCCTTCTCCCGACGCTACTTCGTCGTCCCCTCGTTCTGACAAGGGCACCCAAGGCCCGGCCACGGGCAAGGAGCGAGGTCGGAAGAAGCAGGCGCCCACCCCCCCAGCAGAACCGGGCGTGGCGCGGATCGTCGCTATCGCGAACCAGAAGGGCGGCGTTGGCAAATCAACCACTGCCGTCAGCCTTGGGGCGGCTCTCGCCGAACTCGGCTTCCGGATCCTCGTCGTCGACCTCGATCCGCAGGGGAACGCGTCCACGGGCATGGGGATACGCCACGAGGCGCGCGGCGTGACGGTGTATGACGTCGTCCTTTCGGAGGCACCGGTCGAAAGCGCCATCGTGCCGACCTCGGTGAAGCATCTGGACGCGGTCCCCTCCACGATCGATCTGGCCGGAGCGGAGATCGAGCTGGTCAGCCAGTTCTCCCGCGAGACGCGCCTCAAGAAGGCGCTCGCCCCCGTGGGGGAGGGCCGCTACGACTTCATCTTCTTGGATTGCCCGCCATCCCTGGGCCTGTTGACCATCAACGCCCTCACGGCCGCGGAGGAGCTGATCGTGCCGATCCAGTGCGAGTACTACGCGCTGGAGGGGCTGGGACAGCTCCTTCGGAACGTCAACCTGGTCCAGCAGAACATCAACCCGGAGCTCAGACTCACGGGCATCGTGATGACGATGTTCGACCCGCGGACGAAGCTTTCGGAACAGGTAGTGGAGGAGGTCCGCCGCTTCTTCGGAGAGGTCGTGTACGACGTCGTCATCCCGCGCACGGTTCGACTCTCCGAGGCGCCGGGCTTCGGTCAACCGATCACCGTCTACGACCCCCGGTCGAAAGGTGCCGAGTCCTATCGGCGGCTGGCCCGGGAGGTCGCGGCCCGGCCGCGCCCGGACAGCCCGATGCCCGTCTTCGACGATCTTCCGTCCGTCGTGGTCCAGGCTCCATCGGGCGATGCTGGTGGAACGGCATCGGACGAGATCCCTGAGGAGACGCAGCCGGACGCGGAGCTCGACCCGGCACCAACCTCTCAGATGGAGGCAGTTGCCGAGCCGGAACCTGCGTCGGAGCCGGATCCACAGCCGGAGCGCGCTCCGAAGCCGGACCCGGAACCCGAACCAGCGTCCGCGCCAGCGCCCGACGCGGAGATGGCCTCAGCCCCAGCGACGATGGTCTCCGACCCGCTTCCGGCCCCACCGGCACCCGCCCTCGAGATAGTCCCGCAACCGGAGGGACCGAGCGAGATCGGGTGGACCGAGGAGATGGAGGCGGCGGCCGAGCCGCGGGTTCGGCCGCCGCGACAGGTGCTGGCACCGGGTCGGCTCCCCGAACGACGTGTCGTCGTGATCGGCGAGGATGCCGAGGTCGATATCGAAGCCGCGAGGGAGCCCCTGGTCCAGGTTCCCCAGCGCGTCGGCCCGACCGTCGATCGTGCGGGCCACATCGGGGAGACGTTGCAGGATGAGGACGCGCCGAAGCGCCGATGGCGGTTGTTCCGCAAGGGAGGCCAGTGATGTCGAAGCGAGGGGGGCTCGGTCGAGGGTTATCGGCGCTGATCCCTGGTGCGCCCGAGGCGGGTGAGGCCGCGGCGGGACTCATGGAGGTGCCGGTCAACGCGGTCGCCCCGAATCCGAAACAGCCACGGACCCGCTTCGACGACGAGACCATCGCGACCCTCGCGGCGTCGATCAGAGAGGTCGGGATCCTGCAGCCGCTCGTCGTGCGTCGCGCGGGGGACGGGCGGTACGAGCTCATCGCCGGAGAGCGACGCCTCCGAGCCGCGAAGGCGGCCGGGCTGGCGAGCGTCCCCATCGTCCTCCGGGATTCGGAGGATGCCGACCTCCTGCGTGAAGCGCTGATCGAGAACATCCACCGGGAGGATCTGAACCCGATCGAGCAGGCCGAGGCGTTCAAGGCGCTCCTCGGGGAGCTCGGGCTCAAGCAAGAGGAGCTTGCCGATAGGGTCGGTGTGTCGCGGTCACACATCGCGAACACGATCCGGCTCCTCGCGCTTCCTTTGGACGTTCAGCAGCTCCTCGCCGACGAGAAGATCACCGCCGGTCACGCGCGCGCGGTGCTCTCGCTGGGCGACAAGGAGGCGATGACGTCGCTCGCGACTCGGATCGCCGCGGAGGACCTCTCCGTTCGCCAGACCGAGGACGTCGTTCGACGCTTCCTCGAGGTTCCACAGGCGACCGAAGACAAGAAGCGCGTCGCGGAGTCCATCACGGCGAAGCCGGACGCCAACCTCGCCGAGGTTGAAGAGATCCTCTCGGAGCAACTCGCCACGCGGGTTTCCATCCAGATGGGAGCGAAGCGGGGGAAGGTCGTGATCGAGTTCGGGTCGCCGGACGATCTGGAGCGCATCGTTTCCGAGATCGTCGGATCCGGCCCCGGCCTCGCCCCCGATTAGGTCCGACCGAGGACCGAACGTACGACGATGTCACACAGATCGCTGAGGGTGAGTCCGCTGGCCTGGGCGGCCATCGGTACCAGCGACGTCTCCGTCATACCGGGCGAAACGTTGACCTCGAGCACCCAGGGCTGTTCGCTCGGGTCCACGATGAGGTCGACCCTGGTCAGATCCCGGAGGCGGAGGGCCGAGGCCGCTGTCGACGCCGCCTCGACGACGGCGGCTGAAGCGCCCTGCGAGGTCCGAGCCGGGCAGAAATACTCGGTGGCGCCGGCCGTGTAGCGGGCGGCGTAGTCGTAGATCCCCTCCTTCGGGACGATCTCCACGAGAGGCAACGGCTCGAGGTCCGCGCCGACGAGCGCTGCGGCCACCTCTCGGCCCTCCACCTTGGCTTCGACCAAGGCCGCCCCGCTGAACGACAGCGCAGCCATCACCGCCTGGGGAAGGTCGGCCTCACGCTCGACGAAACTCATCCCCAACGCCGATCCGCTCCTGGAGGGTTTGACGACGCAGGGAAGTCCGATGCGTTCGACCGCTTTGCCGAGTGCGGCGCCCCCGCCGAGATCACGGAGGGCCCACCCTTCGATCACGACCCAGGGAGGCGTCGGGACGCCGGCGCGCCGGAGCGCGTCTTTCGCCAGGACCTTATCGAACGCAACTTCGCAGTCGAACGCCGCGGTGCCCGTGTAAGGGATCTCCAAGAGGTCGAGGAGGCGTTGCACCGTTCCATCCTCACCTTCCTTGCCGTGCAAGGCAAGCCAGCAGAGATCGGGCCGCCGCTCCGCCAGGGCCTCGACCAGCGGCACCTCAGCGGGATCGAGGAGCCACCCCTCGTGCCCGAGGTCTTCGAGTGAGACTGTCATACGACGTCCGCTTCGGAGGGAGACGTCTCGTTCCGGCGTGCGGCCGCCCGCCACGATCGCGATCCTCATGATCCGTGCAGGCTCCGGTACAGACGCGCGTCGTCCTCGAGGAGGGTGGCGAGCCGGGCGACGCCGTCACGGATCCGATCCTCGGTCGGATAGCAGTAGGCGAGCCGCATCCTATCCGCGCCCCGCGCGTCGGGATAGAACGCGGTACCCGGGACGTAGGCGACCCGTCGCTCCACCGCTGCCGCGAGCATCGCGGTCGTATCGGACCACTCGGGAAGCGTGACCCAGACGTAGAAGCCCCCGGACGGACGGGTCCACGTCGCCGTGCCGGGGAAGTGCTCCTCGAGGGCATCGAGCATCGCACCGCGGCGCGCTCGATACGTGTCGACCAACCCGGTGAGCGCGGTCCTCCATCGTGAATCGTCGGAGAACCATCGCTCGGTGATGAGCATCGTGAAGTTCGAGCCGCAGAGATCGGCAGCCTCCTTCGCGAGCACGAGGCGCTGGATCACCGAGGGGTCGGCGAGGGCCCATCCCACGCGCACACCCGGTGAGAACGTCTTCGAGACCGTTCCGAGGTAGATCACGTTGCGAGGATCGAGGGAACGAAGACACGGCAGTGGCTCCCCGTCGAACCGAAGCAACCCGTACGGGTTGTCCTCGATGATGGGGATCCCGGTCTCGCGACACAGCGCCACGAGCTGCTCGCGGCGGCGTCCGGACATCGTGACCCCGGCGGGGTTGCCGAAGTTGGGGACCGTGTACACGAACGTTGGCCGCTCGCCGCGCACGATGGCTCGTTCGAGCTGTTCGACGATCATCCCTTCGTCATCGAGCTCGATCGTGAGGAATCGCGGCTGGTACGCAGCGAACGCGGTGAGTGCGCCGACGTAGGCGGGCGCTTCCACGGCGATCGTGTCGCCGGGGTCGATGAAGATCTTGCCGAGCAGATCGAGCGCCTGCTGGGCGCCGGTCGTGATCACGACGTCGTCTGGGTCGGCGTCGACGCCCTCCTCGGCCATGAGCATGGCCGCGCGCTCGCGCAGGGCGAGCTGCCCTTGACCGCCTCCGTACTGCAGCGCCGTCGGTCCGAGATCGCGGACGACCTCGGTCGCAACCTCGAGCACATCCTGGGCAGGAAGTGCTTCGACGTAGGGCATCCCGCCTGCCAGGGAAACGACCTCAGGGCGTGAGGCCACCGCGAAGAGCGCCCGTACCTCGGATGCGGACATCCCGGAGGTCCGTTCGGCGTACCGGTCGACGAAACGATCGATCGAGAACTCGGCCATGGGGATCGAAGGAAGACGGTCAGCCTAGCATCTGCGTCGGTCTGGACCGAGGAGCGCGGTCAGATCGTGGGCGGCGGCGGCGGTGGCATGCCGACGGCAGGCGGTCTCGCGCCAAGCTCAGGCCGACCGATGACGAGGTAGATGATCGCGCCGATCACCTGGGTGAGGACGATCACGATGATCCAGATGAGCTTCGTCCCGCTGCGGTACATCGAGTCGTCTTGGACGCGGATGCAGTCGACGAGTGCGAAGATCCACAGGGCGATCCCCCCGATCCAGAGCAACCCGAACGCGCCGACGAACAGCCACTCCATCTAGAGGTCGACCTTGGGGAGAACGTCGGTGGCGACGACCTCGAGCATCTCGAGGTCGTCGTACAACTCGTGGTTCAGGAAGATGCGCTGGACGCCCGCCGCCGCGTATCCGCGGAGGCGGGCGGCCGCTCGGTCGGACGATCCCACGATGCAATCGCGTTCTATCTCGGCTCGGTAGTCCTCGAACGGACCGGCATCCGGATCGATCGCGTGCGCGCGATGGAGCTTGTCGAGGTATTCGTCCTCGGTCCGTCCCACGAAGAACCACGTCATCAAGGACGTCACGAGCGTGGATGGATCACGGCCTTCCGCCTCGGCTCCCGCCCGCGCCCGCGCGAAGCGCCCAACGACTTCGTTCGGCAGGCCGCCCACCGTGTTGAACTCGTCCGCGTATCGACCGATCAACCGTTGCATCCTTGGCCCGACGGCCTTGCCGCCGAGGATCAGGGGTGGGTGCGGATGCTGCACGGGCTTCGGGAGGAATTCGGCGTCATCCAGCCGGTAGTACGTCCCGTCGAACGAGAACCGCTCCTGCGTCCAGAGTCCGTGGACGATGGCAACCGCTTCCTCGAGTCGGGCCCAGCGCTCGTGCACGTCGAAGAACGGGAAGCCGAACTGCGTATGCTCCTCCTCCCACCAACCTGCCCCCATCCCGACCTCGACGCGACCACCGCTGATCTCGTCGACCGTCGTCGCCGCCTTCGCGAGGAGCGCGGGCGCGCGGAAGGTGACGGGTGACACCAAGGTCCCGAGCCGGATACGCGACGTGCGCGCGGCGAGCGCGCCGAGCAACGTCCACGCGTCCGTCGCCCCCTGGCCCGAGACGCCCCGCGCGCTGAAGTAGTGATCCGATCGGAACAGCCCTTCGAACCCGAGCTCCTCGCACGCGTCCGCGAGCGCGCACCAATCTCGCCACGTGACACCTTGCTGACCTTCGATCATCAGGCACACGCGCATGTGGGTAGCCTAACGGTCGATGTCGGAGCACCTTGAACCACCCGGCGAGGCGGGCCGCGCCGTCCGGGCGATCGTGCTCGGGGCCGCACTGGGAACTGTGCTCGATCTGCTCGCGCGGGCGCGTGATCGACGCGCCCGTCGCGCAGCCACCTAGCCGAAGAAACGCCGTGCGCCGTCCGCGACCGCGCGGGCGACGCGCGGCGGGAACCCCTCGTCGTCGATCAACGAAGCCTCGAGCTCATTCGTCGCCACGAGCGGTTCGACCTGTACGGCAGGCATCCTCGTCTCTCTGAGCATCCCGACGGTCAGTCGCTGGAGCCGGCCGCGGCGGCCGAACTCCCGCTCCAACTCCTCCAAGATCAACTCAGCGAGGCGCCGGCCGGCGGGGGAGTAGGTCGTGGCGCTGCCGAAGTACGAGCAGGTCGGACCGCTCGCCTCGGGGACGCCGCCACCGAGGTGTACAGACACGCACAGCGAGGCGCCGAGCTCGTTCGCCACCCGGGCGCGATCCGAAGGTGCGGCCGTATCGCCGTGCAGGATCTCGGGCTTGGCACCGAGGCCCGCGAGGCGTTCGGCGACCGACGCGGCCATCGCCACCCGAACGTCCTCGGGGCCATCGGCCGGTCCATCCCCCGGATCGATCACGATGATCTTCCCGTGGATCGATCCGCGCATCCCACGCAGCTCCTCCACCTCCCGCACGACCGCGCGGCTCGGCACGTCTTCGAGCGGCCGCATGCGTTGGATGGTCGCGATCGTATGCAGACCGACCATGCCGTCGGGCTCTTCACCGACGTTTCGTTGGAACTCCCGCACCGCCAGGTCCGTCCGTTGGCCGTGGACCCCGTCCTCCTTCCCGGCGTCGAACCCCAACGCGTTGAGCTTGCGTTGGAGTTCGCGGACATCGTCGCCTCGGAACGGGGGCGCGTGCAGGTAGAGCGTTCGATCCCCGAGCCGGAACCCTGCTTCGACGAGCTGCATCCAGGTGTCCGGCCCTACCAGGCCGTCGACCCGGAGATGCCGGAGATCCTGGAACGCGCGGATGGCGGCTTCGGTGGAAGGACCGAACCACCCGGCCAGCTCACCCGGTGCCAGCGCATAGCCGAGGGCCGCCAGTCGCTGCTGGACGTCCAGCACCTCGGACCCGTGGTCCCCGAGCCGGAAGACGGTCATGCCTCGAGTCTGCGACTCGACCGGGGTGACCCGCAAACGCGACCGTTCGCGCGGTTACAGATGCGGCGCAAGGTCGCGCAAGATCGCGTCCTTCGGCTTGGCGCCGATGACTCGGGCAACCTCCTGCCCGCCCTTGAACAGGATGAGGGACGGGATCGACATGACGCCGTAGGTGCGCGTGGCCTGCGGGTTCTCGTCGATGTTGAGCTTCGCTACCTTGAGGGTCTCACCCTTCTCATTCCCGATCTCCTCCACGACGGGGGAGACCATGTGACACGGGACGCACCACTCCGCCCAGAAGTCCACGAGGACGGGGGTTTCGGAGTCGAGGACCTGTGCCTGGAAATCCGTTTCGGTGACCGTTCCGATGTTCGCCATATCCGTTTCGTTCTCCTTCGTTCGGGGCTTCCCGCGGGAACCGCAGGAACCGACCCCTACGCTCCCAGAACGCTTGCCGACCGGGCCGGCATTCCGTCAGTTTGCGTGGGCCTCATGTTCGAGGAAGCGTTCGGCATCGATCGCGGCCTTACACCCCTGGCCCGCAGCGGTAACGGCCTGACGGTAGACCCGGTCGGTCACATCGCCAGCCGCGAAGACCCCCGGGACGCTCGTCGCCGTCCGAGGCTCGGCGACCGTGATGTACCCCTCCTCGTCCAGCGCCAGTTTGCCGCGGAACAAGGACGTGTTCGGGTCGTGTCCGATCGCGACGAACAGACCGTCCGCGGGGAAGGTGCGCGATCCCCCGGTACGGAGGTCGTTCAGCGTGACGCCCGAGACCGCGTCGTCACCGTGGACCTCCTCCACCGTCGCGTTCCAGATCACGTCGACCTTCGGGTTGGCAAGCGCGCGTGCCGACATCACCTTCGACGCGCGGAACTCGTCGCGGCGATGGACGATCGTGACCTTGCTCGCGAACTTGGTGAGGAAGGTGGCCTCCTCCATCGCGGTGTCGCCCCCGCCGACCACGACGAGCTCGCGATCGCGGAAGAAGAAGCCATCGCAGGTGGCGCACGCCGAGACGCCCCGGCCTCGGAGCTTCTCCTCACCCGGAACGCCGAGCCACCGCGCCGTCGCACCGGTCGCCACGATGATCGTGCGGGCTCGCCATTCCTGGTCGCCGGCCCGGACGGCGAACGGCCGCTCCGACAGGTCGACGTCCGTGACGTGCACCGGGAGGATCTCCGCGCCGAAGCGCGCGGCTTGCTTCTCCATCTGATCCATGAGCTCGGGGCCGAGGAGCCCGTCGGCGAAGCCCGGATAGTTCTCCACGTCGGTCGTCAACATCAGCTGGCCACCGGCCTCGAGACCTTTCAGGACGAGGGGTGCGAGGTTCGCCCGCGCGGCGTAGAGGGCGGCCGTGAACCCGGCCGGCCCCGAGCCGATCACGATCACGTTCCGCGGTTCGTCCACTGGTTGCGCATCCTCCCATAGCGGTGAACGCCCGCCTATTCCCGAGGTCAGGAGGAGATCAGGCCGTCGCCTGCGTTGACGTCAAGATGCTGCAGTCCCGGCTAGAGGCGACCAAGACGCGAACGATGTTCGCCGGCTGCCCGGCCCCGGGGCTGAGGAGGTAAACGCCGAGGACGGCCGGCACACCCCGGAAGCGAGCCTGGATCAAGCGGACGAGCTGCCCCGCCGGCGCCTGCTGGCCGGTGGGGTCCGTGAAGGCGCGATCGAGGCATGTGACCGCGTCGGCGAACGAGATCCGTTCCTCGGGTCTGACACTCGCCGCGACGGGGACCTGCGTCGCCTGGTCGTTGGATCCCAGGACCGCTCCCTCCTGGCCGCGGGAGGAGGTCGCCAGTGACTCGACGCCCGGCAGGTCGTAGTTGACGTTCTGTGTCTCGACGGAGGTGGCGGGGGATGCGGCCGCGCGCGGCGCGGCCTCATCCCCGGCCGCCGCCGTGGTGGCGGGCGCGCTCCCGACGTGCGGCAGGACCAGCGCGAGGACGATGAGCGCGGCGGCGATACCCGCCGCCGCGCCCGCCCAGCCGTACCACGCCGGACGTCCCGGCGGTGCGCCGGCGTCCGGATGGCTCTCAGCACGCCGTCTCGCCTCCGCGATCGCCACGGCGCCGAGGTCGCTCGGCGCCGGCGTCTCCGGAACCGAGGCGAGGGCCGCCCGCGCGGCGCGGGCGAGGGCAACCTCGTCGCGGCACCGCTCGCACGAGCCGAGGTGGCGCTCGACGGCGGCGCGCTCGCCTTCGGCGAGCGCGCCGTCGACGTACTCCGCGAGCAGCGCGTCGGGATGGCTCATGGTTGGTCCTCGGACGCTCGGGCCGGCGCCTCGGGTTCCCGGTTCGTGATGCCCATCGCGCGCGCGAGCGCGACCCGCCCGCGGTGCACCCGGGACTTCACCGTTCCGATCGGGACGTCGAGGACCTTCGCGATCTGCTCGTACGCCATGTCGTGCAGATCCGCCAGGATGAGGGCAACCCGGAACTCCTCCGGAACCTCCCTGAGGGCGACGACGGCATCGTGCGTCCCGGCCGACTCTTCCGCATGGTCGGGAACGGGGGGTCCCAGCTCGGGTTCCGGCAGATCCTGGTCCCCCGCGAGCCGGAGCAGCGGTTGCCGGCGGCGCTTCCGGGACAGGTCGTAGCAGGCATTGACGGCGACGCGGTGCATCCACGTCGTGAACGCCGCGTCGCCCCGGAACTGCCGGAGCTTCGTGAGGACGGAGAGGAACGTGTCCTGGACGGCGTCGGCGGCGTCCTCGGGATCCCCCAGCACGCGGAGGCAGAGGTTGTAGACGCGTTGGCGGTGCCGTTCGACGAGTCGTTCGAAGGCGTCCGTCTCCCCGAGCAGGAACCGGCGGACCAACTCCTCATCGGGCTCGGGCGGATCCACGAGCGCACGCTACAACGACGATGGAGACGCGGTTTCTCGCTGGACGACCTTCGTGAGATCTCTGGTGAAGGAGAACCGCCCCGCGATGATGCTGGTCGCTGTCTTCCGGAGCGTGATCGTCACGTCGCCGGACGTCGTATCGACCTTGCACCAGCCTTTGCCCATCGTCGCGTCGGCGTCGGCTTGGTGGACGGAGAGCTGGGCGGCGCCGCACGCGGCCGTGACGTCCCGCTCGTTCTGATAGGTCGAAACGGCGGTCGATGCGGCCGTCGCAGCCGCGTCCGACAGACGGAACTTGGTGAACAGGACCGACGCCGTGTCGATCGCGAAGATGCCGAGGACGGCCACGAACAGCAACCAGACGACGATGATCTTCCCGACCATGCCGGACTGCTCGCGGTGCACGCGCCGAAGGGTTCGTGGCATCCCGGTCTCCATCACGCTCGGCGGCGCAGGCGGCCGAGGAGCGCCTCCTTCACTTCATCGACCTCGTGGATCCCGAAGATAAGCGCGCACGCCAGGAACACAAGCACCCCGGCGGCAACGCTCGCGGTCACCTGGACGAGGCGGGCGAAGGTCCGATCGACGTCCAACGCGATGCCCACAGCGGCCGAGACGCCGGCGGCTGCCGCGGCCGTCATGACCGCCGCCAGCAGCGTCTTCGCGATCGTCGTGCCGATCGCGCGCTCGTCGGCACCCTGGAGCCGCCGCCGCACGATGACGAACAGGATGGCGGATCCGAAGACGTAGGACACGGCGTGGCCGAGGGCGAGCCCGGTCACCCCTCGGTGCCATGCGAAGGCGAGCAGCAGATCCGCCGCGATGTTCACGACGGCGACCCCGATGTTGACGAGCGCGGGAGTTCGCGAGTCATGCATCGCGTACAAGGTGCGCGTCATGAGCTGGAAGGCGGAGAAGAACGGCAAGCCGATCGCGAATCCCGCGAGGATGTGCGCGAGGACCGGCAGTTCGACGCCGCGCACGGCCCCATGGCCGGCGAGCAGTGCGACGATCGGTCCCGCGAGGACGACGTACCCGGCGGCGGCGGGGATCATCACGGTCATCGTGTCGCGGAACCCTCGCGAGAACAGGTCGCGGACGCCTGCCCGATCCTCGACGGTCCATCGGTCGGCCATGCCGGGGATCAGCGCCGTGAAGATGGAGACGGCGACGATCGCATGCGGGAGCGAGAAGAACACGAACGCCTGCGAGTACGCCGTGTAGGCGCCTGCCGAGATCCTGCTGGCGAGCCTGATGATGATGAGATACGCGACCTGGTTCGCCACGACGTAGACGACGACCCATCGAGCGAGATGGAAGAGCTGGCGAACGGACTCGTGGCGCCAGTCCCAGCGGAGGCGCCAGCGGAACCCTATCCCGCGGAGCGCCGGCCACAGCGCCGCGGTCATGGCGAGGACACCGAACGTCGTGCCCGCGCCCAGCAGCGTTTTCTCGACGAACGTGAGCGTCTCGACCCGTGGGGGCGTCGTCCCGCGCATCGCGATGAGGGCGAACATGGTCGCGATCACGGCGACGTTGTTCAGGACGGGCGCGTACATCTGTGCCGCGAACCGGCGGTTCGCCGTGAGCAGACCGCCGGCCACCGCGCCGACCCCGTAGAAGACGATCTGCGGCATGAACCATCGCAGGAAGAACGTTCCGAGCTCGATCTCCTGAGCTCGGCGGATCGGATCGTCGACCCCGCCGAGGTACAGACGCATGATCCACGGCGCGACCACCGCCCCGAGGACGGCAACCCCCGTCAGCAGGACGAGGGCGATCGTCAGGAACCGGTTCGCCGTTTCGAACTGGGCTCCGCGCCCGCGGTCCCTGCCACGGCCGATGAGCGCCGGGACGAAGACGCTCGTGAGGATCCCGCCCAGCACGAGCTCGTAGATGATGTTCGGGGTGGTGTTCGCCGCGTTGTAGCTGTCCGAGACCACCGTGAACCCGAGTGCGGCGAGCGTCACCGTCACGCGGATCAAGCCCGTCACCCGCGACAGGAGCGTGCCGCCCGACATCACGGCCGCGTTCCGCACGGTGGCCTCGCGGGAGTCCACCGCGTCGGGACCGGCCGGCGTCAGCTCGAGACCTTCGTCCGCCGGAACCACCTCCGCGAATACAGCAGCGCCAAGACGCCGGCTGCGGCGAGCGTCACGAGCAACGCGATGTGGTTGACCGCGGTCGAGCGCACCACGATCGCTTGGGGCTCGCCGATCTCGTCTCCGTTCGGCGCGGTGACGTCCACGAGGATGGGGTTCTGGCCAGCCGCCTTCGCGACGACGCGGAAGGTCACGACCTGATCGGGCCGCTCGAGCAGGACGGTCTGCGTGTCGCCGTCGGGATATTCGAACTGGGAGGACTGCAGCGTGATCGACACCCGGAGCGGGATCGGGCCCGGATCACCCATGAGGAGCGGGATCGTGCCCTCCCCGGAGGTGAACGTGAACCCCTGACCGACCTGTGGCTTGACGCTGTCGAAGGCTTGCTGGGTCGCCGCGTACACCGCGTTCAACCACGAGGTCCCGGCCTCCCAGTCCGTGACGTAGGAGGCCGACTCCGCGTAGTAGACGTCGTTCGTGAGCTCCTGCGTCACCGGGCTCGGTTGGGTCAGGATCGAACCGTACGTGCCGATCCGATGCTGCTGTGCGTGGATCTCATCGACGTACGAGGGCGGGAAGGAGGAGGCGTCGGGGGAGCGGAGGACCGCGGGTTCGCCGGGTGGGTTCACACCGGCGACGAACGTCGCGGCATCTTTCAAGCGGAGGAACGGCGTTCGCTGGAGCCGCTCCAGCATCGGCGTCCACATGCCGGGGGACAGAGACGACGGGAGTGCGAGGGCGACGCCCCGGACGTGTCCACCCTCCGGCACCGGTGACTCCTTCCAGATGACCGCGAGCTCCCCCAACACGGCCTGGGCGGCGCGCACGGGATCGGCCAACAGGTCGGGCCGCGTCAGGAGCCCTTCGACGCCCGGGTCGGGCAGGACGAGCGTGACGTTCGAGCCGTCGGGGGCGCTCACCGTCGCGGTCGGATCGGGGTTCAACGTCGGGCCCTGGGCGTGTCGGGCGACCGTGTCGACGTTCCCAAGGACGGTCGTCGCGCCGCTGTCTGCGAGCCAACCGATCGCATCGTCGGAGAGCGACCCAGCGGTTGGCCGGGCGACGTCCGTCTGGAGCGTCGTCCCGGTCAACGACTGGAGGGTCTCGAGGCCGAGCGAACGTTGGTCCTCCAGATCGCGCCCCAGCCCGCTCGCCAGCATCGAGGGGATCGTCGGGCCCGCGAACGGCGTGGCCACCGTTCGAACGCCGGGCCCATGGGTCGCGGTCGAGAGCGAATCGAGGAACGTGGCCGCTTTCAGCGGACCGTCCGTCCCCTTGGGCACCGCCGTCCCGTCCGCCAAGGTGAATCCGCCGGCCACGCGCTGCGCCTGCTCCACGAGCGCCGGCTCGACGATCACACCCATCGGGAACTCACCCGCGGGGCCAAGCCGGCCGAGCGCTCCGTTCAGCGCGGCGATCGGCGCGCCGAGCTGTCCCTGGGGGCTGAGAGCGTCGGGGAACGCCGTGTCGAGGAGCCGCCCATCGGGACCGAACGCGATCGTCGGCTCGAGCTCGATCCAGGACGCGAGCAGCATCGGCGCGATCGGCGGCTGCACGAAGTACAGGACGGGGGTCGTAAGGGAGGCCACCACGGAGCCGTTCGATCGCACGTCCACGCGCGCGGGGTAGACCTGGCTGTCGGTCTGCTCGATCCCCGTCGCCGTCGAGAGATCCACGCTGGGGATCTTCAACGTGGTCGCCGTGTTCGGCTCGAGCTTCCCATCGACCGGATCCTCGGTCTGGAACACGGGGCTGGTCGGGCCCTCCACGAGCGACGACCCGTACTCGGCGACGGTCTCGTAATGAGGACCGATCGACAGGCCCACGGACAGATGTCCGAGCGAGCTGGGGCTGAGGTTCGTCGCGACGACCGAGATCTTCAGCCGGGGATCGCCGTAACGCGCGTTCCACGGGGACTGGCTGAGCAAGGAGAGCGAAACGGTCGCGCTCTGGGCGGACGCCGGCACCCCGAGCGGCAGGGTGAAGGCGAGGAGGCCGATGACGAGCAGCGCACGGACGGCGCGTTCCACGGGCGCATCCTAGCCGGGCCGGTATCAGCCTCTGGCGAGCCTCGCGACCTCGGCGATCCCGTAGACGGCGGCGACGAGGAAGAGGAAGGAGCCCACCAAGAGCCGCAGGGTGCGCTCTCGGGTCCCGAGCGCGATGCTTGCTCCGATCCGCGCACCAGGGATGACGCCGAGCACCAGGACGAACGCGATCTCCCAATCGATGTGCCCGAGGGCGGCGTGCACGATCGTGCCGGGGATCGCGATGACCGCGATGAGCACCAGGGACGTGCCCAACGCGCGTTTCAGCGGCATGCCCAGCATCGTCGTGACGAACGGGACGAAGACGATCCCGCCCCCCACCCCGAGCAGACCGGACACGAGACCGGTGAACCCGCCCAACACCGCGTACTGCCATCCCGGCGTCGTGCCACGTTCGCGGATCCGGTATCGGGCGGAGCGCCCGATGCGCACCGCCTGCCACCCGATCAGGACGGCGGTCACGAGCAGCAACCAATGGGGATCGATCAGCGATGTGAGCCACGCGCCCGCGGCAGCCCCCGCCATCCCGGGGATCGCGGCGAACCGCACGGCTCGCCAGCTCACCTCGCGAGCGCGCGCGTAGGTGTAGCCGCCGACGAGGGCGGTCGGGATCGCGACCGGAAGCGGCGTCCCGACCGCGATGTACGGGCTCCCCCCCAGGAGCTCCTGGATGGCCGGCGTGGTGATGATGCCGCCGCCGACGCCGAACAGACCCGACAGCACACCCGCGACGACCCCGATCACGATGCCGAGGACGATCTGCTCGGTCGTCACTGCAAGAGCTCAGCGGCGCGAGCGAGGACCTCTCGTTCACCGCGATACGCCGCCCGCTTGAGCGCTCGCTCCAGCGGGAACCAGCGGATCTCCTCCATCTCGTCGTCGCGATCGTCCACGTCACCGCCGACGTGTCGCATCAAGAAGAAGTGCACCCGCTTGCGGATCCGGACGTCCTCCCAGACGTAGATGTACTTCGTGTCGCCGAGGTCCGCCTCGATCGTCGCATCGAGCCCGGTCTCCTCGCGGACCTCGCGAACGGCCGCGTCTTCTCGCGATTCCCCCGGTTCGATCCCGCCCTTCGCGAGGCCCCAGGCGAGGTCGCCGCGGCGGGTCCTGCGGGAGGCAAGGACGATCTCGATGTCGCCGCCCGCCCGCCGGTAGACGACCCCGCCGGCCGAGACCTCCCGTTGGGTGGGGACATGCCGGTGGGGTTTCTTCGCCGAGGCCTTCTTCTTCGAAACTCCTTTCGTCTTCGTCTTCTTCGAGGTGCCGCCCTTCGACGCTGCGCGCTGGTTCCGTTGCCCGGCGTTGGTCTTCGCCGTCGGCTTCGCCGGCGTCCCGCTCGAGGTTCCGGTTCCGGCGCCCGCCGCGGCCGGCTTCGGTCTCCGGCGCCTCCGCCGCCGCTTCCGCGGCGGCGGTTCGCCGGAGACCGAAGGAACCTCTTCACCAGCCATGACGTGCGGATAGTAGCCCTGGGTGGCCGGTCGCTCAGGCTCCAGGGCCATCGTGCCGAAACGGAGGTGGGATGAACATCGACGAGCTGCTTCGGCATACCGTGGAACGAGGGGCGAGCGACCTGCATCTGAAGGTCGGGAACGTGCCCTTCCTCCGCGTCGATGGCGACCTGCAGCCGGCGCCCTTCGCCGAGCTGACATCGGAGGACGCCGCCGCGTTCGCTCTCGCGGTCATGAGCGAGCACAAGCGACAGGAGTTCGAGACCACGAACGAGGCGGACATCGGCTACACGCTGCAGGGCGTCGGACGCTTCCGGATCAACGTGTTCCGTCAGCGTGGACTGGTCGGGCTCGCGGTTCGGCGCGTGCGTTCAGAGATCCCGACCTTCGAGGAGCTCCGGCTCCCGGTCGTGATGCGGACGCTCGCCGACAGTCCCCGTGGGCTGGTGTTGATCACCGGACCGACCGGGACCGGGAAGACCACGACGATCGCGTCGATGATCGGGCATATCAACCGTTCGCGTCGTGCCCACATCGTCACGATCGAGGATCCGATCGAGGTCGTGCACGACGACGAGCTCTCGATCATCCAGCAGCGCGAGGTCGGGATCGACACGGGCTCGTATCAGGCCGCGCTCAAGCACGTCGTCCGGCAGGACCCGGACGTGATCTTCGTCGGGGAGATCCGTGACGCGGAGTCGGCGCTGTCGGCGATCCAAGCCGCCGAGACCGGGCACCTCGTGATCTCGACCCTGCACACGATCGACTGCATGGAGACGATCAACCGCGTCCTCGACCTGTTCCCTCCCCAGCAGGCCAAGGAGGTCCGCACGTCGTTCGCCGGCGCCCTCCGCGGGATCGTTTCGCAACGGCTCGTCACGAAGGCCGACGGCAAGGGCCGCGTCCCCGCCGTCGAGGTGCTCGTCAACACGGGGCGGGTCTTCGATCGCATCGTGGATCCCGAGCAGACCGACTCGATCGTGGATGTCATCGCCGAGGGCGGCTACTACGGGATGCAGTCGTTCGATCAGGCCCTGGTGGGCCTCGTGAAGGAAGGGCTCGTCGGGGTGGACGAGGCTCGGCGCACCGCGACCAGTCCCCACGACTTCGATCTCCAGCTCGCGGGCGTCTTGGACCGCCGGTCGGCGTTCAGTGACGAGCAGTCCGCCGGGATGCCGTTCTAGACCCTTCCGCGATCCGGCAGCTCCCCGACCGCGCGCTGGGCCGCGATCTCCATCGGATGTCGACGGTAGCCGTACGCGATCGCCAGCAGCAGGTACACGGGGATGAACAGCGGTCCCCACGCGCAGTACTGGCGAACGTGGTGCCGCTCGTGGACGAGCAGCTGACCCTCGACCGGGCGTGCCGAGACCACGACGAAGCCGATCGTCATCGCGACTCGATCGGCTCGAAGCATCACTCGGGAGAGCCCCCTCGGCGCCCGGTCGAACACCACGAGTCCCGACCGGACCGACGGTCGTTGGAAGGTGAGGAGCCCTGCGAGCAGGCCGATCAGCGTGTTCGGCGATGTCCAGATGAACCCCAGCCAGACGGGCACGCAGAGCACGGTAGCGCGCTCGACCCCCGCTATCCTCGTCCCGTCATGGCCGACCGTCCGTCCGGCGCAACCCTCGACGTCCCCGAGCTCGCGATCGAGCTCGGCGTCCGGTTCGCCGACGCCGGTCACCAGCTCTTCCTCGTGGGCGGCAGCGTCCGCGATCTGCTGCTGGGACGGACGGTGAGCGATCTGGACTTCGCCACGAGCGCCCACCCGACGGAGACCACGAAGGTGCTCCATGGGTGGGCCGACCGCCGCTACTTCGTCGGCGTCCGCTTCGGCACCGTGGGGGCGCTCAAGGGTGGGACGCGTTTGGAGATCACCACGTTCCGGCAGGAAGTCTATGCCGAGCAGAACCGGAAGCCGGCGGTCACCTACGGGAACGACATCGAGACGGACCTCGGTCGACGCGATTTCACGATCAACGCGATGGCGGTCCGCCTGCCCGGCGGCGAGCTCGTCGACCCGTACGGTGGGGTGGCGGCCTTGGGTGCGCGCGTCCTCGACACGCCGACGGATCCCCCGGTCGCGTTCTCCGACGATCCCTTGCGGATGATCCGCGCCGCCCGGTTCGTGGCGCAGCTGGATGTCGCCCCCGCAGAGCGGATCCTCGAAGGGATCCGCTCGATGCGCGATCGCCTCGACATCGTGGCCGTCGAACGGATGCAGGCGGAGATCGACAAGCTGCTCGTCGCCGAGCATCCGGCGAAGGGACTCTCCCTGCTGGTGGCGACCGGCCTCGCCGACCTCTTCCTTCCGGAGCTCCCGGCGCTCCAGCTCGAACAGGATCCTGTGCACCAGCACAAGGATGTGCTGCGCCACACCTACGCGGTGGTCGAGCGGTGCGAGGCGGACCTCGTGCTGCGCCTCGCCGGCCTGCTCCACGACATCGGCAAGCCGAAGACGCGCCAGATCACCCCCGAGGGAGTGAGCTTCCACCACCACGAGATCGTCGGCGCCCGGATGGCGAGGGAGCGGCTCACCGCGCTCCGGTACCCGAACGCCGTCATCGATGACGTCTGCACGTTGATCGAGCTGCATCTGCGCTTCCACGGGTACGGGGACGGGTGGACCGACGCGGCCGTCCGACGCTACGTTCGCGATGCTGGGCCGCTCCTCGACCGGCTGAACCAGCTCACGCGCGCGGACGTCACGACCCGCAACGCGGATCGGGCCCGCCGGTTCGCCGCGCTGCAGGACGAGCTCGAGGAGCGGATCGCGGCCCTCGCCGAACGGGAGAACCTCGAGGCGATCCGCCCGCCGCTCGACGGCGACCAGGTGATGGAGCACCTGGGTGTGCCGCCGGGGCCGGCCGTCGGTGAAGCGCTGGCCTACCTGTTGGATCTGCGGATGGAGCGCGGTCCGATCGCCCAGGACGAGGCGTTCCTCATGCTGGATGCCTGGGCGAAGGAGCAGGGCCTCGCCGAGTGACGCTGCTCGGCTACCAGAGCGACACGCCGACCGCGCGGCTGAGGCGGTCGAGGCTGGCTGGATCCCCCCGCCAGTGTTGCCGGATCACCTCGGGTCCGGCGCTGTGCACGAAGTGGCGCAACACCACCGCGGCGAGCAGGGCGTCGTCCACCTGGCCGACGAACGGCACGAAATCCGGGAGCAGATCGACCGGGGACACGATGTAGGCGACGGTACCGACGAGGAGGGCCTTGCTGCTCCGCGGCACGCGAGGATCCTTCAGGAGGTCTTTGAAGAGCAGGACGACGTTCGGGATGAGCGCAACGAGCTCCTTCGGCGAGATCATCCAGCTCCCCATGCGCGCAGCCTACCCAGGGATCCGGTTCGCTAAAGACCGGTCCACCGGGACGGGGGCCAGACCAGGAAGAACGCCTTCCCGATGATCGCGTCGCGCGGGATGAACCCGAGCCCGAACCGCGAGTCGAGCGAGTTCGAACGGTTGTCGCCCATCACGAAGTAGGAGTCCTTCGGGACCTTCGTGCGCGGGAAATCTCGCGTCTTCTGCGTCAGGTACGGCTCGGCGATCGCGATGTCGTTCACGTACACCTTGCCGTTCTTCGCCCACACGGTGTCACCGGGCAAGCCGATCACCCGCTTGATGAAGTCCTCGTTGTCGGGTTTCTGAACCCCGACGGCTTGGAAGAGCCAGTGCGTGAACCCGCCGATCAGACCACGGTCCGGACGCTTGGCCGGGTCCGGGTCTTCGAACACGATGATGTCACCGCGCTTCGGGTCGCCGAAGTAGTAGGGGATCTTCGTCACCAGCACGCGGTCGCCGCTGCAGCCGGGGCATCCGTGAAGCGTCGGCTCCATCGATGCGCTCGGGATGTAGAACGCTTGGAAGAGGAAGGTCTTGATCAGGACGGCCAGGACGAGCGCCATGATGACGAGCCCGGGCAGCTCACCGAGGAAGCGGAGGATCGGGTTCTTGGGTCGCTCGGTCGCCTTCGCATCGGGCGCCCGCTTGAGCGCGGTGCGCTCGGCTTCGGTCTTCACGGCCTACAGGGTATCGGTTGGACCTCGTTCGACCATGAGATGGATCTCGACCGCCTTGAACGACGCCCAGACCATGGCCCCGGCCCCGATCGCCATCCTCGCGGCCGAGCCGCTCGTGATCTCGGCGACGAGCCGAGGCGAGCTTGCCAGCCGCACGCGAGCCCGGTCCCCCACGACCGCGACCTCCTCGACGACCCCCTGGACCACGTTGCGAGCGGACCCCTCGGGGCGCGCGGTGTGCAGCGCCACGTCGGCGGGCTTCAGGGTGGCGAGCACGTCGTCGACGGGACCGACGCGGATGCCTTCCGGCCAGGGGACGGTCACGACCCCGTCCGCGGTCTGCAGCTCGCCGGCGCCGGCCTCGAGTGGGGTGAGCCGGCCGGCGAACAGGTTCATCCCGACGAGATCCGCGGCGTACCGCGTTCGCGGTGCCTCGCGGATGTCCTGCGGCGTGCCCGTCTGGCTGACCCGGCCGTCCTCGAGGATGACGAGGCGATCCGCGAGCGTCATCGCCTCGATGGGGTCGTGGGTGACGAGCAGACGGGGCCCGTCGAAATCGCTCAGGGTCCGGCGGAGGAGCGCGCGCAGGTCGGCGCGAGCCGAGACGTCCACGGCCGAGAGCGCTTCGTCGAGGATCAGGACCCGGGGCGTCCCGGCGAGGGCGCGTGCGAGGGCGACCCGCTGGCGTTCACCGCCGGAGAGCGACCCCGGCTTCTCGCCGGGGTCGATCCCCGGCGCGAGCCGATCGAGCAACTCGAGGGCATGGATGCGCGCGGCGCGCGGACGCGCGCCGCGCGCCCGCACCGGGAAGGCGACGTTCTCGAGCACGCTGAGATGCGGGAACAGCACGCCGTCCTGGAAGGCGATCCCGATCGGCCGGCGTTCCGGCGGCAGATCGTGGATCGGCTCGTCGTCGAGCAGGATCCGAGCGTCCGCGGTCGGGACCAGCCCGGCGATCGTTTCGACGATCGTCGTCTTGCCGGCGCCGTTCGGACCGAGGATCGCGAGGGTTTCTCGGTCGCCGGCGGCGAACGTCGCGACGACCGTCATGTCGCCGCGACGCACCTCGATCTCCGCCTCCAGCACCATCGCCGGCCCTCAGCGGAGCCCCGTGAGCCGGCCGCCGAGCGCCACGAGCACCGCGATCGAGATCACGACGAGGATCAGCGACAGCACGATCGCGCCGCCCGGGTCGACCTGGCGAGCCTCGTAGACCGCGAGCGGCATCGTCTGGGTCCGTCCGGCGAGGTTGCCGGCGAACGTGATCGTCGCCCCGAATTCCCCGAGCGCCCGGGCCCAGGTAAGGATCGCGCCCGCAGCGAGCTGCGGCCCGACCATCGGCAACGTCACGCGGCGGAACACGTACCACGGCGATCCCCCCATCGCTGCCGCCGCTCGTTCGTACCGCCGGTCAAGTCCCCGGAGGCCCGCTTCGGTCGCGAGCACGACGAGCGGCATCGACACGAACGTCGTGGCCAGTACCGCGCCGGCCGTGGTGAACGTGAGCTGGATCCCCAGCACGTCGTACAGCCACCGGCCGACCAGACCGCTCCGACCGAGGGCGACGAGCAGCCCGACCCCACCGACCACGGGCGGCAGCAGGATCGGCAGGACGACCGCCGCCCGGAGGAGGTTCCGTCCGGGGAACTCGCCCCGTGCGAGCACCCAGGCGAGGGGCACACCGATCAGGACCGAGATCGTGGTCGCCGCGAGCGAGACCTCGATCGACAACCGGAGCGCCGTCGACGCGCCGACGCCTGAGAGCGCCTCCCCGAGCCGGCTCCAGGGTGCCCGGACGAAGAGGGCGACCACCGGGAGGAGGACGAACGCCGCGCCGACGCACGCGAGGGCCACGATCGCGACGGGAAGCCGGGCGCGCATCCGCTCAGCCGCTGGGCGGACCGAAGCCGAACGTCGCGAGCGTCGCCTGTCCGGTCGGCCCGACCACGTAGTCGAGGAACGCCTTCGCCTGGTCGGGGTACGCGTTCCCGTCCACGACCGCGATCGGGTACGTCGCGACGACGTTCACGGCGCTCGGGATCGCGACGGATCGCACCGTGTCCCCCGCGGAAGCCACGTCCGACGTGTACACGATCGCGGCGTCGGCATCGCCCGACGTGACCTTGGCGACGACGCTCGCATCGTCATCTTCGTTCGAGACCACGTTCGCCGTCGCCTGCGCGAGGATGCCGGCGCTCTTGAGCGCTTCCCGGGCGTAGTCGCCGACCGGGACGCCCTCGGCCGCCAAGACGAGCTTCACCCCCGGTCTCGTCAGATCGTTCACGGAGGTGATCCCCGCCGGGTTATCCGGGGGCGTGATGATCAGGAGCCGGTTCGTCGCGAAGTTCGTTCGGTCCGTCACCCCCGGAGCGCTCTGGAGGGTGTCCATCGCGGTGCCGCTCGCCGAGGCGAAGACGTCGGCGGTGCCTTCGCTCTGGATCTGCGGCGCGAGGTCGGTCGACGAGCCGAAGTTGAACGTCACCGTCACGTCTGGGTTCGCGGTGTGGAAGTCCTGACCGATCTGGGTGAACGCCTTCGTGAGGGAGGAGGCCGCGAACACCGTGAGAGGCGTCGCGGCCGCCGCGGGCGACGTCGACGTCGAGGAGCTCGAACAGCCAACCGAGACCGCGGCCACCGCGAACAGGACCGCAGCCCGACGCACAGCGAGCATCACGAGACCTCCACCATGACGCTCGTCGCTTTGACGGTCGCGACCGCTTCCATCCCCGCCTTGAGGCCCAGCTCGTCGGCGGCTTCGCGGGTGATCAGGGAGACGACGCGGTGCGGCCCGGCCTGGATCTCGACGGTCGCGGAGACCGTGTCCTTCGTTACCTTGGTGATCACTCCGGGGAACGCGTTGCGCCGGCTCGTGTGGGCCGGGGCCGCCTGGGTCGCGCGCCGTTCGGCGAGGAGCCGGGCGACCTCCGCAGCGGGAACCTCGCGCTGACCGCCCGACGTGCGTGACGTGCGGATCTTGCCGTCGCGCTCCCAACGGCGGAGGGTCTCGATCCGAACGCCGAGGAGCCTGGCCGCCTCGCCGATCCGATAGCTTTCCGGCATCGTCGGAATATACAGCGTTCCGGCGGTCCATAGCCATGGAAAGCTAGCGATGATGTCCTCGTCGAGAACAAAGTAAACGGCCAGCGATGCTCACCCGTCTATCGAAGTCACGGTTGGAAGCTGAGCGCGATGATTCGGGCGGTGGATGGCGAACTGATCGACGAGCGTTCGGGTGAAGCCGAAGGGTCGTCCCCTTATGACCTCGACGCGTTGTTCCGTGAGGAAGGAGACGGGGTGTACCGGACGCTCTACGCGTTCTCGGGTGGTCGAGCCGATGTGGCCGAGGAAGCGACGGCCGAGGCGTTCGCGCGCGCGGTCGCACAGGGCGACGCGCTCCGCGATCCCCTGGCGTGGATCTATCGGGTGGCGTTCAGGGTCGCGATCGACGAGCTTCGCCGGGATCGGCACCGGGCGACGCTCATCGATGCGCAGACGGCGCCGCCGGAGCTCGCGGGACTCGTAGATGCGCTTCGGAAGTTGTCGCCGAATCAGCGCGCCGCGATCGTCCTGCGACACGTCCTGGATCTCGACGTCGATGAGGTCGCGAAGCGGATGGGAGTCGCTACCCCGACGGTGCGGGTGCATCTCCACCGAGGCAGAGCGCGGCTCCGTGAGTTGCTGGGTGCCGAGGAGGTCGACTGACGATGCCGGAGCGGTGGGAACGAGAGATCGAGAAGCTCGGAACGCTGACCGCGCCGAGGTCAACACCGAGACGGGTCGCGGAGGGCCCTGGTGGCGATGGGATGCCACCGGCGCCTCGTCGAGGACAGCGGCTCGTCGCCATCGTCGTCGCGTTCGCGGTGTTCGGGGCAGCAGCCGCGTTCGCCGTGGATGCGTTCCGGCGTGAGACGCCATCGACCCCGGCCGCCGCCCCCGAACCATCGACCAGCGTGTCCACGTCGGAGGGTCCGACATCAGTCGACGCATCCCTCGAAGCCTCGCCCAACGGATCCATCCCGAGCCTGACCCTTTCCTTCGGGGGCACATCGTCGACGTTCGCTGCCACGGACGGCGCCTGGCCGGGCGCGAACATCTCGTCTTCGCCGCCGCAGACGTTCGACGCGACGATTGATCCGGGCGCGCGGCTCGCGCTCACGACGAACGCATCGAAAGTCGAAGGCTCGCTCTGGATCGCCGATCGAGACCTGAGACCGACCGGGCAGTCCATCCCGATCGATCTCTCGTCCGGTTCCGCGTCCCTCCCCGAGCAAGCAGGCTTGTACCAGCTCACGATCGCGGGCGGCTGGTCCGGCGAGGGCAAGGTCGGCTTCAGCGTCGGTCTCACGATCGGGACACCAACCAGCGACTGGCCTCCGCCAGTCCCAACGGCGACCGTCCCCGACGTCGTCGGTCTCACGACGGCCCAAGGGATGAAGATCCTGATGGATGCCGGCTTCGCCTCCATCTCGGTTGCGGCACCCGCCGGAGCGACGAAGGCCGAGATCACCAGCGGAGGGATCGTCACGGCGCAGGACCCCGCCGGGGGGACCGAGACGGACGTAACCACCACGATCAAGCTGACGATCTCGACGAGCGGCTAGATTGCGAATCGAACGTGCAGGATGTCGCCTTCCTGCACGCGGTAGTCCTTGCCTTCCACGCGGACCTTGCCCGCGGCTTTCGCCTGATCCATCGACCCGGCTGCGACCAGCTCCTCGTAGCCGATCACCTCCGCACGGATGAACCCTCGCTGCAGATCGGTATGGATCACTCCGGCGGCTTCCGGTGCGGTAGCGCCGTGGCGGACCTCCCACGCGCGCGTCTCGTCTTCGCCCGTCGTGAGGAACGTGATCAGGTCTAGGGCCCGGTAGCAGGCCGCGATCACGGACTCGAGCCCCGGCTCGTCGACCCCGAACTCCTCCAAGAGCGCGCGCGCTTCCGCCGGCTCCATCTCGGCGACCTCGGCCTCGATCGCGGCATAGACCCCGACGGCATCGTCGAGCTCGTCCGGTACCGACGACCCCTCCTCGAGGTTCGCGATCACGACCTCGGGCTTCAGGGTGAGCGGAGCGAACCCCCGGAGGACCGCCGCATCCTCGGGTGATAGTCCTGCCGATCGGAGCGGGGTCTCAGCGTTGAGCTCATCTGTCGCGACGCGGAGCGCGCCGACGTCCGGCCCGGGTTTCCCCCGTGCCTTCTTCTCTGCCTTCTGGAGTGCGGCCTCGACCACCGCGAGGTCCGCCAACAACAGGTCGGCTCGCACCTCCGCGAGCTCGGATGCCGGCGACGCGCCGGCCCCGAAGCACCGCACCACGATCGCCAGCGCGTCGGCCTCGCGCAGCCGGGCGACGCCCTGCGCGCTCGAGAGACCTCCGGGGACGTCGACGAACCGCACCTGCGCGTGGACGGTCTTCGCCGATCGCTCCATCCGCGTGAGGACGTCGACCCGGGGATCGGGAACGGGAACCACGGCGAGGTTCGCTTGGCCGGCGTGCGAGCCAGCCCGCGTGACGGCCGTGAACAGGGTCGACTTGCCGCTGACCGGCACCCCGACGAGCCCGATGTCCTTCATCCCGCCGCCCCCACGATGGGGACGGTGACCGATCCGTGCGCTGATGACCTGCACCGCACGCCGTTGGTCTGCCTCGGGAATCCGTCCAACAGTCCCAACGAACCGACTTCCGGCCCCTGCGCCGCGGTCCGAGACCGTGCCGATGTAGCTGCCAGAGACCGGTCTGGCCGGGGCGCCGCCAGACCCGCCCCGGCCGGCGGTCTCGTTCGTGTCGAAGTGGTACGGGGGGTGTCCCCGGGGGGCGCATCGTGCGGGCGGGCGAGGACCGACGGCCTCGCCCGCCCGCGCACGTCTACGACTTGGTCTCCCAGAATACCTTCGCGACCTCGTCGACGGCGTCGAGGAGCTTCTGCCCCTGCGCCGGCTCTTCGGACTTCTTGGACTCGCCGGCCAGCTTGGTGGCGTTCCAGAAGAGGTCGTGAAGGTTCGGGTGCTTCTCGAGGTGCTCGGGCTTGAAGTAGTCGGTCCAGAGCACCCAGAGGTGATGCTTCACGAGGTCCGCGCGCTCCTCTTTGATCGAGATCGCGCGCTCCTTGAAGATGGGATCGTCCGAACCCTGGTACTTCTCCTGACAGGCCTTCACCGATTCGGCCTCGATGCGGGCTTGGGCCGGATCGTAGACGCCGCACGGAAGGTCGCAGTGCGCGTGGACGATGCGGCGTGGTGCGAGGATGCGGTCGAGCATGGAACAACCTCCTTCTCGGGATCCCCAACCCAGGAGCGAATCCTACCGCCGAGGTCGGAGAACGCCTTCGGCGTGGATCGGCCTGGGGTCGCTCCTCGCCGTCGCGGGATGGACCTTCCTCCGGCACCGGCCCGCGCGGGTGGCGATCGAGGGCCCGTCCATGGCGCCGACGCTGTTCCCCGGCGACTGGGTGATCGTGGTCCCGCAACGCGTCTACCGGCGGCGAGCGGTCGTCGTCGTCGAGCATCCGGGCCGCCCGGGGTACGAGATCATCAAGCGGCTCGTCGCGCTCCCCGGGGACCGTGTCGGCGAACGGTCGCTCGCCGCGGACGAGTTCTGGGTGGAGGGAGACGGCCCGGCGTCGACGGACTCGCGTCACTTCGGTCCGGTGACCCGCACGGAGCTCAAGGCGCGAGCGATCTTCGTCTATCGCCCGCGCGAGCGTCGCGGCCTGATCCGCTAGGGACGGAGCCCGGCGCTCCCGTCGTCGCCGATCGTTGTCGCTACGCCTCTTACGATGGTCGGCATGGAACCACCGGTCCCGCCGCGCCCGGACGAGCGGCCTTCCAGGTTCGACTGGGAGGGGGTCGACTGGACGCCGCTGCCCACGCGGCGACGACGCCGCGGCGCGGCGCTCGTCGCCACGCTCGTTGCATGCGCGTTGGTCGCGGCTGCCATCGCCGGCGGCGTCACGGCGACGAAGACCATCGCGCCGAAGGGCTCCAGCAGGGACTATAAGTTCCTGGCCGTGATCGGCGGCCAGCCCGTGCGATGGAACCCGTGCCAGCCGATCCACTACACGATCGACGCGGCGAGCGCGCCCGAGGGGTCCAGCGACGATGTCTACGAGGCGATCCAACGGATCTCGTCCGCCACCGGGATCACCTTCCTGTACGACGGGCAGACCACGGAGGTCCCCCAACGCGACCGGCCTCCCTACGAGCCCGAGCGCTACGGGGGCCGTTGGGCTCCGGTGGTCATCGCCTGGGCGTCGCCCAGCCAGACCGACATCCCGTTCTCCGGGAACGGGCACGCGTTCGCTGCCGTTGCCCGGCCCCTGACGGCCCCGGATGACCCGCGGCAGTTCGTGAGCGGCTGGATCGTCCTCAACGCGCAAGATCCCAATCCACCGGGCTGGTCCGAACCGGGGGACCAAGGCCCGACGGTCCTGCACGAGCTCGGCCACATCATGGGGCTCAACCACGTGGCGTCGAAGGCCGAGCTGATGGAACCCTCTGGTGGGCTCGTCACGGACCTGGGTCCAGGTGACCGGCAGGGGCTGGCGCTGTTGGGCCGAGACGCGGGTTGCCTCGTGGAGCCGGTACCGGTTCCGTAGCGTGCCCGTTGCCCCTCACCAGGGCCCCGAGTAGGATGTTGCACCTGCAATGATCCGAACGCGCGAGATCGGCACCGTCGCGGCCATGATCCCGGACCGCATCTGCGCCTGTCCCTGCTGACAGAGGGACAGCGCCTCCGTTCGCGTCCATCTCGCACCATCTCGTCCCGATCAAACGTCTTGGAGGTTCGACCGCCATGGATGTCATCACGCGCACCGTCGATGCCAAGGGCCAGTCATGCCCCGGTCCGCTCGTCGCCCTCGCTCGCGCACTGAAGGAGGCCTCGACGGGCGACCTCTTCGAGCTCCTCGCGACCGACCCCGGGTCTCGTTCCGACGTGCCCAGCTGGGCCGAGATCAGCGGCAACGAGCTGCTCGAAGCCGACGCGCTCGAGGACGGCTCGTTCCGATACGTGATCCGGAAGGTGGTGTGACATGAGCGCGACCGCCACGACCGGATCGGAGCTCGACACGACCTCGCTCGCGGATCTGCTCCAGCGCGTGGAGGCGCTCGAGGCGGAGCAGTCGAAGCAGATCAAGAAGAAGAACAAGCTCACGATCATCGCCTGGGGCGGCAACCTCGATCAGATCTGGCCGACGACGATCCTCGCGACAACGGCGGCGGCGTCCGGGATGGAATCCAGCGTCTTCTTCACCTTCTGGGGGTTGTTCGCGATCGTGAAGCCTGAGGTGCGGATCACGGGTGACAACTGGATGCAGAAGATGATGTCGGTCATGAATCCGGGATCGGCGCAGAAGGCGAAGCTCTCCCGCTACCACTTCGCCGGCGCGGGGCCCGCGATGTTCAAGAAGCTCGCCCAGGACCATCACGTGGCCACGCCGGATGAGCTGATCGCGCTCGCGAACGACCTAGGCGTCCGGCTGATCCCGTGCCAGATGACGATGGACCTCCTGGGACTCAAGCGCGACGACCTGATCGACGGGCTCGAGGAGCCGATCGGCGCGGCCACCGCGCTCGCCGAGATGCGCGACGCGGCCGTCTCGCTCTTCATCTAGCTCGGCGCGCCGCTCGCCGAGCCGGTGTTCGCCCGCCGCGCGCGGATGTTGAGGCGGACGTAGTCGATCACGCCGTCGGGGAGACGCTCCGCGGCGAGGCGCAGGACGCCGTCCCGCTCATCCTCCGGGATCCGGCCCAGGACCGATCCCAGGCAGATCGTCCGGAGGTAGAGCTCGAGGTCGCCCCGCGGGATCGGCGTCGGCTCATCGTGCAGCCAGCACTCGATCCGATCGAAGCCGGCTCGCTCCAGCCGGCTCCGCGTCTCCTCCGGCCCCGCGAACAGCTTGTCCTCCTCCAGGTCGTAGCCCAGATCGCGGACGACGGTCGCCAGTCGTTCGGTATTCCCCGCCCCTCCGCACTGAGCCGCCAGCTGCCCTCCGTGTCTCAATACGCCGGCGAGGTTGGCGAACAGCCGGTCGTGATCCGTGACCCAATGGAACGTGGCGGTGGACAGGATCGCGTCGACCGGTGGGAGCGGGATCGGATCGAGCAGATCGTGCACCAGGAACTCCACCCGATCGTCGGCGAGGCGCGTACGAGCCTGTTCGATCATCGAAGGCGAGCCGTCGAGCGCGACGACGGTTCCGTTCGGCACCCTCCGGAGCAGCTCGCGCGTCACCTGACCGGTCCCACAACCCGCGTCGAGGACTCGCTCGTCACCGGCCAGGTCAAGCCATCCCACGACCTCGGTGCCCCAGCGCGTCATGGGGATCGGGAGTCGGTCGTAGGCGTCGGCGTCCCAGTCCCGGGGCATCGTCCGGTGAGGCTACCGCGAGGCGTGTTTCGCAACGGTCGCCTCGGGTCTCTGCCGGTCGTTCGTGACGCTAATTAGCGATGCGTACTATATTGGCTCACATGGAAGAGCCCATCACGGCGGTTGCCGGCCACGCGGAGCCCGCCGCCTTGGCGGCAAGGCTCCGCGTGGCCGGCTGGCGGTTCGCCCGCCGGATGCGTCGCGAATCCTCCCCGGGCATCAGCCCGACGCTCTCCGCAGCGCTGCACACCGTGGAGACGCAGGGCCCGATCACCGCGGGGCAGCTGGCCGCGTACGAGCACGTCCAGAAGCCGACGATGACGCGAACGATCCAAGCGATGCTCGATCGTGGCCTGGTCGAGCGCATCCCGGACCCTCTGGACGGCCGTGTGAGCTGGCTCAGCGTCACCCCCGAGGGCCGCAAGCTGCTGCAGCGGTCCCGCCGACGGACGGATGAGTTCCTCGCCAAGCGGGTCAAGAAGCTCTCCGCCGAGGAGCGTGAGGTGCTGGAGACCGCGGCCTTGTTGCTGGAGCGGCTCGCCGAGGGTGACCGATGAGCCCGCGGGTCACGCAAGCGTGGCGTCGGACCTTCGCGTCCGCGCGGGGATCACGCAACTTCCGGCTGTTCCTGAGCGGCCAGTTCATCTCGGCGATCGGGACGTGGATGACCTTCACGGCGACGTCGTGGCTCATCCTCACGCTGACGGGGAGTGGCACCGCTCTGGGGATCAACGCGGCGCTCGCCTTCGGGCCGGTCCTGGTGCTGGGGCCGTGGGGCGGGGTCCTCGCGGACCGCTTCGACAAACGCCGGATCCTGACGTTCACCCAGAGCACGGCCGCCGTCATCTCGCTCAGCCTCGCGACGATCGTGTTCACCGACGCCGTTTCGCTCTGGATGGTGTTCGCCCTCTCGCTCGCCTCGGGGATCGTCATCTCCATCGACAACCCGGCCCGGCAGAGCTTCTACGTAGAGATGGTGGGCGAGGGCACGCTGACCAACGCCGTCAGTTTGAACAGCGCCGCATTCACCGGCGCACGCATCATCGGGCCGGCGGTCGCCGGCATCCTGATCGCCACGGTGGGGATGGCGATCTGCTTCCTGATCGACGGGATCTCCTACCTCGCGGTCCTGGCTGCCTTGCTCGCCATGCACGGCGCCGAGATGCACGCCCAGCGTCGGTCGACCCGCGAGCGCGGGCATCTGGTCGCCGGGCTGCGCTACGTGTGGGAGACCGACGCGCTCCGCCGGCCGCTGTTGGTGATGGCGGTGGTGTTCACGTTCGTGTTCGAGTGGCAGGTGCTGGTTCCACTGCTCGCGAACCACACGTTCCACGCGGGGCCGGGTGCGTTCGGCCTGCTCTCCGCGGCTGCGGGGCTCGGCTCGTTCATCGGGGCGATCCTGGCGGCGAACCGGAACGAGCGACCGTCGATGCACGGCCTCGGTGTCTGGCTCGCCGCGGTCGGCGTGACGATGGCGCTGGTCTCGGTCGCTCCGACGCTTCCCGTCGCGATGGTCCTGATGGTGCCGATCGGGTTCTTCGCGATGTCGTTCATGATCACCGGCAACACGATGCTCCAGCTGGAGGCCAAACCGCAGGCGCGCGGGCGCGTGATGGCGCTGTACGGGGTGGTCTTCCTGGGCTCGACGCCGATCGGGGCGCCGCTGGTCGGTTGGCTCGCCGAGCTCCTCGGTGCGCGCCTGATGTTCCTCGCTGCCGGTTCGCTCGCGGTGGCAGTCGCGGTTGCGGTCCTCGTGAGCCGGTCCGGTTCCCGCGTCACCCGAGACGAGACGATCGACGAACCGGTCGGCGCCCTGGACGCACGTGAGGCAGCGACGGCCTGAGCATCACGGCAGCGTTCGCTGGTCGTCCCGTTCCCGGTCGACCGTCCAGACGCCACCTGCGTCCGGCCGGCTGACGTCCAGGACCGTCCCGTCGCGGAGCGACAGACGGAAGCAACGACGACGCACCCCGTTCCGTTCCTCGAGCCACGTCTTCAGCACCTCCACGGACTCCTCGGCCGCCCCCCAGCGGACGGCGTGGGGCCACTCCTCCGCTCGCGCCCCTTCCGAGAAGACGATGCGGACGTCGGCGATGCCCCCGATCCATCGGGGGAGGACCGGCGCCCAGGCGATGAACACCAGGCTGACGAGCGCGACGGTGCCGTGGGTGCCGAGCGCAGGGACCAGCGGGATCACGAGCGCCGCGGCGAGGATGCGTGCGACGTTGTAGACGACGTCGTAGACCGAGAAGACACGCCCGCGATACCCGTCCGGGAGCGACCCCTGCACGATCGTGTCGACGGGCACCTTCTTCCACGCGAAGGCGAGACCGACCACGAAGCTCGCGACCAGGATCGTCCAGCCACGGAGGTACAGCGCGGCACCGAGCAGGGCGCACCCGCCCACCACGAACGCGCCCGCGATGATCCGCTCCTTGCTCCAACGCTCCTCGAGCCACCCGACCGTCACGATCCCCATCAGCACGCCCACGCCACCCGCGCCGACCAGGTTGGAGTACGAGCCGACGCCCTCCTTGAACTGTTCTCGGAACACGACCGCCGCGACCGTGAGGATGATCCCCTGCCCCATCGAGTCGATCGAGATCGCGGTGATGGGCCCGATCGCCCGAGGCGTCCGCAGGAGCGTGGATGCGCCGTCGCTGAGCTCCACGAAGACCCGGCGGAGCTGATGGCGCAGGAGCTCGTCAGGCTCCGGGATGGTCAACGGGGCGAGATCGGACCCGAGCCGGAGCGCGAGCAGGGTCGCACCGAGCCACGCGAGGGCGGCGACCGCGACGACCGGGCCGGACCCGCTGGCGTCCGCGAGCTGCCCGCCGAGGAAGAAGCCCACCAACAGTGCGAGCGTCCCGCCGACGGTCGCGAGCGAGTTGGCGATCAGCAGGTCGTCGCTGGGAACGAGTCGTGGGACGACCGCCGAGGCCGTCGCGAGGTAGAAGCGGTTGATCGAGATCACGGCGAGCGCCCCCACGTAGAACGGGATGGCGTGCGCGGTCGGGTTGAAGAGCACGGATCCCACGAGCGCCACCTTGAGGAGCGGCGCGTATGCGAGGATGCGCCGCCGCCGCCACCGGTCGATGAAGACGCCGACGAATGGCCCCAGGAGCGTGAACGGGAGCGCGGTGATCAGCGCCGCCTTGAAGAGCCCGAACGTGGTGCTGTGTTCGCTCGGGTTGAAGACGACCGATGCGAACAGCGCGACGGTGAAGAATCCGTCGCCGCCCTGTCCGACGATACGGATCGCGAAGAGCGTGCGGAAATCGTCGCCGCGGAGCGCGACGCGTGCGCGTTCCAGGGCTCCCGGGGTAGCGACCGCGGCCATGTGCCGCCGCCGCCGTCAGGCTTTCGTCGTGTCGAAGAACCGCGTCCAGTCGGCGTTCGCGGACTCGCCGTCCCCCAGGATGAACTCCTCGACCATCTCGCGCGCCATGTCGTCGCTGAACTGCACGGGCGGCGACTTCATGAAGTACGCGGAGGGACCGATCAGCGGCCCGCCGATCCCTCGATCCTTCGCGACCTTCGCGCACCGCAGCGCGTCGATGATGACGCCCGCGGAGTTGGGTGAGTCCCACACCTCGAGCTTCATCTCGATCGTCAACGGAACGTCGCCGAAGTTCCGCCCCTCGAGGCGGATCATCGCCCACTTCCGGTCCTGGAGCCACGGCACGTGGTCGGACGGGCCGATGTGGATGTTCTCCTTGCTCAACGGCTCCTCGAGCTGCGACTGGACGGACTGCGTCTTCGAGACCTTCTTCGAGGTCAGTCGCTCCCGCTCGAGCATGTTCATGAAGTCCATGTTGCCGCCGAAGTTGAGCTGGTAGGTCCGGTCGAGCTCCACGCCTCGATCTTCGAAGAGCTTCGCCAAGACGCGATGCGTGATCGTGGCACCCACTTGGCTCTTGATGTCGTCACCGACGATCGGGACCCCGGCGTCGGCGAACCGCTTCGCCCAGACGGGGTCGCTCGCCAGGAACACCGGGAGCGCGTTGACGAGGGCGACCTTGGCATCGATCGCGCACTGCGCGTAATAGCGGTCGGCCTGCTCCGACCCGACCGGCAGGTAGCTGATCAGCACGTCCGCCCGCGCGTCTCGGAGGACCTGAACCACGTCCGCCTCGGGCTCGTCGGACTCCACGATCGTGTCGCGGTAGTAGGTCCCGAGCCCGTCGAGGGTCCGCCCGCGCATCACGGTGACACCGGTCGGCGGCACGTCGGAGAAGCGGATCGTGTTGTTCGGCTCGGTGAAGATGGCCTCGGAGACGTCCTTGCCGACCTTCTTCGCGTCGACGTCGAACGCGGCGACGACCTCGACGTCACGGATGTGGTACCCGCCGAGCTCCACGTGCATCAATCCGGGGACCCGTTCGGCGGGGTCCGCGTCCTTGTAGTACTCGAGTCCTTGGACGAGGGACGAGGCGCAGTTGCCGAGTCCGACGATGGCGATGCGAACCGTGCTCATGCTGTTCGCTCCTTCCTCCGAAGCGTCGCGGAGGCGCGACGCCTCTGCCCCACCGGGGCGGTGATGCCGTACTTGGTGCGCTCCTGTTGGATCAATCCCGCGAGCCAGGCGATGTCCGCTTCGCTCGCCGCGCGACCGTGCTCCATGAGGGCGCGTTGGTAGTCGTCCCCGTCGTCGGCCGCTTCCGCGATGGCCGCCTTGACGGCCTCGAGCCGTTCTGCGAGCGCGGCGCGGCGCCGGTCCAGCAGGCGGATCCTCGTCTCGGGCGGCAGGTAGCGGAAGAACGCGAGACGGATCCGGAACCGAGCATCCTCCGCCTGGGTGTCGGACGGAGGCTCCTCGAGCAGCTTGATGAAGAGTCGCTCACCCGGGGCCGTGATCCGGTAGACGAGGCGCTTCCGCCCGGTCCCAGCGCTGGTGCCTGGCACCTGCTCGACCGCGCCCTCGCGCTCGAGGCGCTTGAGGGTCGGATAGAGGGACCCGTACGAGACCTTCCAGAGGCCGCCGAGCTGTTCGGTGAGCTCCCTCGAGAGCTGGTAGCCGTGCATCGGGCGCTCCTTCAGGAGGCCCAGGATCGCGAGTTCCAACATGCTTATCTCATTCCCTTATCTCATATCGATATATCGGATGAGTATATCGGACCGATATATGTCTATCACGGGCGGATGGAGGCTGTCCAGCCGGCCCGCCCGGGTGGCTCAGGGCCGGTGCGGCCGCGCGACGTACAGAGGAACCTCGATCCCGTGCAACAGATCCGGTGACGATTCCGGCGCTCCGGTCCTGGTCTCGAGCGAGAGGAGACCGGCCCAGATCGGCAGTTCGAGGTCGGCGCCGTCGTCCTTCGGCGGACCCGTGCGGACCTTCGCGGAGGCTTCCGCGATCGGGATCGCGAACAGGATCGTCTGTTTGAATTCGTCAGCCGTCGGCATCCGGGCCTCGGCCTCCCGACCGGGCAGGACGTGATAGGTGATCGCCCGCGCCGCGGTCACGAGCTCGTCAGCGTCGGTCACCTCGCGGCCGTGTCCGTACAACACGACGCTCCGGTAGTTCATCGAGTGATGGAAGGCGCTCCTCGCGAGGACCAGCGCGTCGACGATGGTGGCGACGACGCAGACCTCGGCGCCGCCGGCGACCGCCCTCCAGGCGCGGGCTGCGCGCGAGCCGTGCAGGTAGAGCGTGTCGCCCACGCGCGCGTGGATCGTGGGGAGCGCCCGGGCACGGCCCTCGCCGTCGGTCCAGGCGACATGGCAGATCAGGGCCTCGTCCAAGATCGCCTCGATCGTGTCGCGGTCGTACGCGGCTCGTTCGGGGAGCCGGTGGACGCGGGCGCGCTCGGTAGGGGCGTCGGGCATCCCGGGATGCTACCCGGCGCCGCTCCCGTGGTGATGCCAGATGCCGTCCCTCAAGAAGTGCCGGTGTCCCGCATGGAGGTAGTCGACGTGGTCGCCGTGCTCGACGGCCTCGTGGCCGCAGCCGGGACCGTGCTCATGGTCGCCATGCTGCTCGTGCTCCTCCTCCTCGAGCATGCGTTCCACCTCCGGTTGTTGGAACGCGTCCGGGTCCTGGAAGAAGGACGGTGGGAATTGCCCCATGCGATCGCCTCCCGCTCGGCTGAGGACCTGGTCATACCACGCGCAGCTGCATCCGGCGCGCGGCCCGGTCGAGTGCGGCGAGCACCGGACGGCCGATCGCGAGCACGAGCACGAAGTTCCCGACGGCGCGGAAGGTGTCCCACGTCAGACCGTCGACCACGTAGAAGCCGAGGTAGTGCCGGACGTTCATCCAGGCGCCGCCTCCCGGGTCCCAGGCCAGGGCGGAGCCATCGGTGAGGAACGGCCAGAACCAGAGCTCCATGACGAGGCCGTAGAGGTACCCGCTCACGAACCCGAAGGCGGCGAGCCACGCGATCCGGGTCCGCCACGATGCACCGTGCGGGAGCAGTCCCGCGCCGGCGCCGACCCACCCGACGGCCACCATCTCGAACGGCAGCCAGGGCCCGAGTCCGCCGACGAAGATCCCGCTCGCGAACATCCCGACGCACCCGAGCAGGAACCCGAACCCCGGCCCGAGGGAGTTGCCCGCCACCAACACGACGATGAACAGCGCGCTGAAGCCGGCGACGAAGCCCGGGAGCCGGAGCGCGACCATCGCTGCGCCCAGCACACCGAGCAGCGCGACGGTCTTCGGCCCCAGCCCACCCCGACCGAGCTCGAGGAACAGGAGCGCCAGCAGGATCGCACCGAGGGCGGCCACGATCCACGGTCCGTCCCCTTCGTGGTTCTCGGCCGCGTGGCTCGCGACCGACGGGAGGACGAATGGCCAGAGGAAGGCGAGCAGCCCGATCACGTTCGCGAGGACCAGGAGCGCGATCCGCATTCCGGGCACGAGGACCGTGCGTCGTTCGCGGGCCTCCGCCTCCGTTGAAGGTGCCGCTCGGGTCTCCAGCCTGAGCTCCAACCGGGTGGTCACGTGAGCGCCTCCGCGACCTGCTCAGGGGTGAGCCACCCGGGCCCGAACACCCGAGTCATCTGGGGGGCGAAGACGCGGGAGTCGCCGAGGACCGATCCCGGGTCGCCGTCCGCGATCATGTCGCCCCCGGCGAGGATCACGACGCGCGTCGCGACCGCTGCCGCGAGCTCGACGTCGTGCGTCGCGACGATCGCCGCCCGCCCCCCGACCGCGTGGGCCCGAACGAACCCGATCAGCCGCTCCTTGGATGCCGGATCGAGCCCACGCGTCGGCTCGTCCAGCGCGAGGAGCGGTGCTCCCGTGGCCGCGACGGCCGCGGTCGCGACCAGCAGCCGCTCTCCGGCCGACAGATCGCGGGGGTGGCGCGCGGCGAGGCCGGCGATGCCGACGGCGGCCAACCACGGGACGGCGGCGCCCGCCTCGCCGCGCGCCACGAGCGTCGCCCGGACCTCTTGTTCGACCGAGTCCTTGAACAACAGCTCGTCCGCCTCCTGCGGGCAGAGGGCGACGTCGATCCCCGGACGCGGATCACCACCGAGGACGCGCACCCGGCCGCCGGCCGGTTCGTGGATCCCGGCCAGGACGCGCAGCAGCGTCGACTTGCCGGCACCGTTGCGACCCATCACCGCGAGGACCTCGCCCGCGTGCACATCGAGATCGAGGTCGCGGAGCACCGTCGTCTCGGCGTAGGAGGCGCGGAGGCCTCGGGTCTGCGCGATCACCGACCCATCTCCATCGGCGGTGTCGGTTGGAGCGGGCGGCGGCAACGCCGGTCGGGGCCCCGCCGACGCGGCGCCGCGAGCCGCGCGCACGGTCAGGGGGAGCGGATGCCACCCGAGCATCCGCCCGAGGCGCGTCACCGGCGGCCCGGCGGCAAGGTGACCGATCACGTCGGCCGGGGTCCCGGAGCTGACCCGCCCTCGATCGAACCCGATCGCCACGTCGACCCATCCGGCGACGCGCTCCAGACGGTGCTCGGCGAGGAGCACCGTCATGCCGTGATCGTGCACGAGCCGCTGGAGCGCGGCCATGACGTCCTCCGCCCCCTGCGGGTCGAGCTGGGAGGTCGGCTCGTCCAGCACCAGGATCCGGGGGCCGGCCGCGAGGGCCGCCGCGATCGCGACGCGCTGGCGTTCGCCGCCCGAGAGCGTCCGGACGCTTCGATCGCGCAGGGCGGCGACGTCCAGCAGATCGAGGGTCTCCTCGACCCGCCGTCGCATGTGCGCCGGATCGACCCCCAGGTTCTCCATCCCGTACGCAAGTTCGTCCTCGACGCGATCGAGCACGAACGAGGCGCCCGGATCCTGCGGGACGAACGCGACGACGTCGGCGAGCCGACGCGGCGGGTGCGCGAGCGTGTCGCGCCCCTCCACCGAGACGCGCCCGGCGAAGGTCCCGCCG
>DATAEV010000230.1:0-6528 GCA_036257875.1 Actinomycetota bacterium
GCGAACGCGCCCAGGTTCATGATCCCGTAGATCAGGATGTAGGTGACCGCCGCCTGGAACGCCGAATGGTTGACCGCGGGGTCGGCCGAGACGAGCGCGAACGGCAGCAGGATGTACCCGGTCTGGGCGATGCCGGAGTAGGCGAGCAGCCGGACGACCTGCCGCTGCTGGAGGGCGACGAGGTTCCCGAGGGTCATGGTCACGAGCGAGAGCGCCACGAACAGGGGCACCCAGAACGTGTACTCGTGGACGAAGGCCACGAACATCAGCTGGAGCAGACCCGCGAAGCCGGCGGCCGACGAGGCGACACCCAGGAACGCCGCGACCGGCACCGGCGATCCCTCGTAGGTGTCGGGGGCCCAGAACTGGAACGGGACCGCGCTGACCTTGAACGCGAACCCGACCACCACGAAGAGGATGGCCGCGTTCGCGAGCGTCTCCTTCGCCCCGGACAGCTGCTGGAGGCCGGTGCTCACCGCCGCGAGCTGGAGGTGTCCCGTGAGCCCGTAGATCAGGCTCATCCCGTAGAGCATCACCGCCGTGGACAGGACGCCGATCAGGAAGAACTTCAGCCCGCCCTCGTTCCCCTTGACGTCGGACTTCCGGAACGCGGCCATCAGGAACCCGGGGGCGGAGACGAGCTCGAGAGCGAGGAACAGCATCAGCAGGTCGCGGGAGGCCGGCATCAGCAGACAGCCGAGGAACGAGGTGAGGAGCAAGAAGTAGTACTCGCCCTGGTAGAAGCCGCCCTCGCGGAAGTATCGGTACGAGATCAGCAGCACGACGGCGGCGGCCGACATGAAGAACGTCTGGAACACGATCGTGAAGGCGTCCACCTGATAGGACCCGCCGAAGGTCGTCCGATCGCCCTTCCCGATCAGCGACAGCACGGCGACGAGGGTCGCGAGGACGCCGACGAGGCCCACCCACATCGATGCCGACTTGTGCCGAGGCGAAAGGAACAGATCGGTGATGAGCACGATCACGATGGTGCCCGACAGGATCAGCACCGGGAGGATCGCGTGGTAGTCGATCGTCACCGCGCGCTCAACCCCCGAAGATCCTGACGATCTGGTTGACCCCTTGTTCCGTGCTGTTGAGCACGATGTTCGGGATCAACCCCAAGACCAGGATCAGGACCAGCAACGGCACCCAGGAGACCCACTCGACGGTGAGGATGTCCCGGAAGCCGTGTTCCTTCCATCGCTCCGGCGCGAGCCCCATGTTCACGCGCTGCAACATCCACAGGAAGTACCCGGCCGTGAGGATCGTCCCGATCCCACCCAGGATCATGAACGCTCGGAACAACCCGACGTTCAACCCCGCCACCGTGCTGGTGTTCGGGCTGAAGGAACCGAGCAGCGCCATCACCTCGCCCCAGAACCCGGCGAGACCCGGGAGACCCAACGACGCGATCGCCACGAACGCGAAGATCCCGGACATCTTCGGCATGATCTCCGCCATCCCGCCGCCGATGTCCGCGATCTGTCGCGTGTGGTAGCGGTCGTAGATCGACCCGACGCAGAAGAAGAGCATCCCCGTGATCACCCCGTGCGCCACCATCCCGAAGATCGCCGCCTGGATGCCGATCGTCGTGAGCGTCGCGATGCCGAGCATCACGAACCCCATGTGGCCGACGGAGGAGAACGCGATCAAGCGCTTCAGATCCTTCTGCGCCAGACACGCGAGCGCCGCGTAGACGATCGCGATCGCCGCGAGCCCTCCGATCCACGGCGCGTAGGCGACGGCGCCCTGGGGCAGGACCGGGAGCGCGATCCGGACGAAGCCGTACGTCCCCATCTTCAGCATGACCCCGGCCAACAGGACCGAACCGATCGTCGGCGCTTCGGTGTGTGCGTCCGGGAGCCACGTGTGGAACGGCCACATCGGGACCTTCACCGCGAACCCGAGCGCGATCGCCCCGAACACGACCAGCTGGAACAGATGCGTGAACCCGCCGCCGGCGCCGAACGCGGTGAGCGCGGCGAGGTCGAAGGTGTGCTTGCCCGCCGCGTCGACCGGCCCGCTGAAGTAGAGGGCAAGGAACCCCAGCAGCATGAACACCGACCCCAACAGCGTGTACAGGAAGAACTTGATCGACGCGTACTGCCGGTTCGCGGACCCCCACACGCCGATCAAGAAGTACATGGGGACCAGCACGAGCTCCCAGAAGACGAAGAACAGGATCAGGTCGAACGCGACGAACGTTCCCGCCATCCCGGTGATGAGGAGCAGCGTCAAGGCGACGAACGCCTTGATCCGCCCGGGCTCGGGCACGTAGCGGCCCGTGTAGATCGCGCAGAGGAACCCGAGCAAGAAGGTCAGGACGTACAGCGGCATCGAGATGCCGTCGATCCCCACGTGGTACCGGGCGCCGATCACGGGGATCCACGCCACGTTGAGGACGAACTGCAGGCACGGCGGCGCCGCGCAGGTCGCCGAGTAGTCGTAGGTCGCCGCGATCGCGATCGCGAGCGCGAGGCACACGCCCGTGACCCCGATGCCGATCCCCTTGACCAGCCGGTCGTCGCCCTTGGGCACCAGCAGGACGCCGAGTGCGCCGACGATGGGCAGCAGCGTCGTGATCGTGATGGCGGAGTTCTGCCAGGTCATCGGTCCCCTCGCTCCTCGCTCATGGCCTGATGATGAACACGGTCAACAAGATCACGCCGGCGAACAGCCCGACGGCGTACCACTGCACCTTCCCGGTCTGGATCGTGCGGAGCCCTCGACCGAACAGCTCCATCGTGCTGCCGGCACCGTTGACGACGCCGTCGATCACGTTCCGGTCGAACCACGCCACCACCCCAGAGAGCGCGTAGGCCAGTGTGGCCGTGCCGTTCACGACCCCGTCGATCACGTGCTGGTTCGTCCAGTAGACGCCGGCAGCGATCGGGTCGCGGATCGGGCGGACGATCCCGTTCCAGTACAGGTCGTCGAGGTAGTACTTGTGCTCCAGCAGGTCGTACGCCGGCCCCAGCCGGGTGATCGGATCCGGCGTGCGCCAGCGCCGGTACACGACGTACCCGCCCCAGATCCCGATCGTGACGGCCACGATCGAGAGGATCGCGACGAGCGGACTGAAGACGGCCGGGATCGGCTCACCACCGAAATAGACCCAATCGAGGAACGGCGCGCCCAGGGGCGCGAAGCCGAGCAGCCCGACGAAGCAGGTCGCACCCGCGAGCAGGATGAGCGGCACCGTCATCACGCGGGGCGATTCGTGCGCATGCGCGTGGCCCCGATAGTCGCCGAAGAACGTGAGCAGCACCATCCGGGTCGTGTAGAAGGCGGTCAAGATGGCGCCGACCAGCAGGACCACGGCGAGCCAGTAGGTGTGCGAGTCCTTCGCGGCCAGGATGAGCTCGTCCTTCGAGAAGAACCCCGAGAACGGCGGCACGCCCGCGAGCGCGGCCGATCCGATCGCGAAGGTCCAGAAGGTCACCTTCATGTCTTTCCGCAGCCCACCCATCTCGCTCATGTTGTTGGAGTGCACCGCGTGGATCACTGATCCGGCACCGAGGAACAGCAGGGCCTTGAAGAACGCGTGGGTGAACAGGTGGAACATCGCCGCCGGGTAGCCGTCGGGGCCGACGCCGAGCGCGGCCACCATGTACGCGAGCTGCGAGATCGTGGAGTAGGCGAGCACCTTCTTGATGTCGTCCTGCACCAGCGCGAGGAACGCGGCGAGCAGCAGCGTGATCGCGCCGATGATCGCGACGACGTGCAGCGCGATCGGATCGGCGCTGACGAAGACCTGGAACGTGCGCGCGACGAGGTAGATCCCCGCCGCGACCATGGTCGCGGCGTGGATCAGGGCCGACACGGGTGTCGGCCCCGCCATCGCGTCGGGGAGCCAGACGTAGAGCGGGAACTGGGCGCTCTTGCCGATCGTGCCGCCGAAGAGCAGGAGGGCGGCGGCGGTCACGAGCAGCGACGAGACGTGACCGGCCGAGATCGTCTCGCCGATCACCTGGATGTTCGACGTGGTCATCCCGGTCGCGAAGATCAACGCGAAGATCCCGAACATGAACGGGACGTCTCCGACCCTGGTCGTGATGAACGCCTTGATCGCGGCGCCGGAGTTCGCCGGGTCCTCGTACCAGTGCCCGATCAGCAGGTACGAGCAGACACCCATGACCTCCCACCCGACCAGGAGCTGGAACAGGTTGCCCGCCACGACGACGTCGAGCATGGCCCCCGTGAAGAGCGACAGCACGACGAAGAACCAGGTGTACCGGACGTCGCCGTGCATGTACCCGAGCGAGTAGATGTGGACCATCAAGGAGACGAAGGTGACGACGATGAGCATCACCGCCGTCAGACCGTCCACGTAGAAGCCGAGCTGCATGTGGAGCGAACCGATCCGGAACCACTCGACGTACTTCTCGTACGGTCCCCCGCCCTGGACGAAATGCCAGGCGACGCCGAGCGCCATGAGGAAGCCGGCGCCGATCGCGGCGATCCCGTACGCCGGCCCTCCGCCGGGCGTCCGCTTGCCGAAGAACAGGATGAGCGCCGCCGAGATGAACGGCAGCAGGGCGATCAGCCACGCGTGCTCGACGAACCAACCCGCGCCGCTCGCGGCCGCGGGAACCCCCTCCGCTCCGAGCAGCCCTACCACTTGAGCAGGTCCACTTCGTCGACGTTGATGGTGGCCCGGTTCCGGAAGAGCAGGATGACGATCGCGAGCCCGATGCCCACCTCGGCCGCCGCGACGGCGATCACGAACAAGGCGAAGACCTGGCCGGTGACGTCCTGAAGCTCGGCGGCGAACCCGATCAGGTTGACGTTGACGGCGTTGAGCAGCAGCTCGATCGCCATCAGCACCATGACGGCGTTCCGGCGCGCAAGAACCCCGTAGATCCCCGCGGAGAACAAGAAGGCGGAGAACAGCAGCACGAGGGGCAGGCGGATCACGTCAGGTGCCCTCGTCCCGTCGCGCCAGCACGATCGCCCCGATCAACGCGGCGAGGAGCAGGAAGGACACCGCCTCGAACGGGAGGACGTAGGTGTTGAACAACGCGCTGCCGAGGACATCGGACCCGCCGGGCGCGCTCGGAGCGGGCGGCGTCGTGTCGAGCGGCCAGGCTCGCAGGATCAGCGAGCCGAGCCCGATCGCCACGACCACCGCGACGACGGCCCCGACGGCTCGGTTCTGATAGTCGAGGGCATCGCGTCCGATCGGCGCCTTCGTGAGCATCAGGCCGAAGAGGAACAGGATCACGATGGCACCGACGTAGATCAAGATCTGCACCCATCCCACGAACTCCGCTCCGAGCAACAGGAACGTGATGCCGACGGCGGCGAGGGTCACCACCAGGTACAGGGCCGCGTGCACCACGTTGCGGGCGGTGACGACCGCGACGGCCGCGATCGAGCCGATCGTCGCGACGGCGACGAACGCGTATTCGTGCGCGTTCACGACGCGACCTCGTCGGGCGCTTCGGCGCCCTCTTCGAGCGCGGGCGGCGGCAGGACGGTGTACGTCCAGTCCTCCAGCCGCTCCTTCTCATGGGTCAGCTCGTGGATGTCGTATTCCGCGTAGTCGAACTCGCGGCTCCAGAAGAGGGCGTCGAATGGACAGGCCTCGACGCAGATCCCGCAATACATGCAGAGCGCGTAGTCGATCGCGAACCGATCGAGGATCTTGGCGGAGCGGGCGCGACCGCCGCCGGCGGGTTCGTGGGTCTCCTTGTGGGCGTCGATATAGATGCACCAGTCGGGGCACTCGCGCGAGCACTTGTAGCAGACGGTGCAATTCTCCTGCTTGAGAGCGATCACGCCGCGAGAGCGCGCCGGGAGGTCGGGCTGGACGTGCGGATACTGCACGGTCACCGACCGGTGCAGCATCGTGCGGAGCGTGACGGCGAGCCCCTTGACCAGCCCCTGCCCGAACCCTTCGTGGAGCTGCGTCTCCATGCTCAGACACCCACCTTGTACACGGACGTGACCAGGATCAACGCGAGCGCGAGCGGCGTGAGCCCCACCCAGGCGAAGCGCTGGAGCTGGTCCTCACGGAGCCGGGGGAACGTCGCGCGCAGCCAGATGATCACGAACGACAGCGCGAAGATCTTGCCGAACGTCCAGAAGATCCCCGGGATGAACGCCAGGCCGGGCAGCGGCTGGTAGCCGCCCAGGTACAGCACCGCGGCCACCGCCGACATCACCACGATGCCGCCGTATTCGGATAGCAGGAAGAACGCGAACTTCAGCCCCGTGTATTCGGTGTACGCGCCGAAGATGATCTCGGAGTCCGCGATCGGCATGTCGAAGGGGGGCCGCGTGAGCTCCGCGACCGCCGCCATCATGAAGATCACGAACCCGACCAACTGCCAGGGATAAACGACGTTCCAGTAGTGCGACTGCGCCTCCGTGATCTGTAGCAGCGACATGGACCCTGCCTGCATCACGACCGCGGCCGCGACGAGCACCAGGGGCAGCTCGTAGGCGATCAGCTGGGCCGCGGCGCGGAGCGCCCCGATCAGGGAGAACTTGTTCGCGGACGCCCAGCCCGCCATCAAGATC
>DATAEV010000232.1:0-2285 GCA_036257875.1 Actinomycetota bacterium
GCCGCGGCCTTCCGCTGCCCGATGTTCGTCGTCAGCTCGTCCGGGCAGTCGGCGATCCAGTCTCGGTAGAAGCGGAGGACGTTCGGAGCCTCCTCCGCGGGCCAGATGATGGGCCCTGAAACGACCTGCGGACCGATCGGATGGAGTCGGAACTCGAACTCCGTCACGATCCCAAAGTTGCCGCCCCCTCCCCGCGCGCCCCAGAAGAGGTCGGCGTTCTCGTCCTCGCTCGCCTTCACGAACTCGCCGTCCGCCGTGACTAGGTCGACGGAGAGCAGCGCGTCGATCGTGAGCCCGAACTTCCGCATGAAGTAGCCGATCCCCCCGCCCAGCGTGAGCCCGGCCAGGCCCGTGTGCGAGACGAAGCCGGCCGGGACGGCAAGCCCGAAAGGATGGGTTTCCCGATCCAGGTCGCCGAGGAGCGTGCCTGCCTGGGCGCGGACGATCCGGGCCTCGGGATCGACGCGGACGCCCTTCATGAGACCGAGGTCGATGACGATCCCCTCGTCGCATACCGACAGCCCGGGATAGCTGTGGCCTCCGCTCCGTACTGCGACCACGAGGCCGTGAGATCTGGCGAAGCGCACAGCCTCGATGACGTCCGCCGCGCCGGCGCAGCGGGCGATGAGCCCGGGGTGCCGGTCGATCGACCCGTTCCACACCCGGCGGTGTTGATCGTAGGTCGGGTCCTCGGGACCGAGCAGGTCGCCGCGGAGTGCGGAGGCCAAAGCCTCCACGGCTCCTTTTTCGAGCGAGACTCCTCGCCCCGTGGGCTTGTTCGAGGCGGTCACGGGCGAAGTTTCTACGACGACGGCCTAACTGTGGTCGACCTCGAATAGCCGCCACTCGCCCGGGACGCCCTTCAACTTCGCCGTTCCGCGCTCGCTGAAGGCGATGCCCGAGCCGGCGACGATGTCCTTCACGGTGCTCGAGACGAGCACCTCGCCGGCAGCGGCCTCCGCGGCAATCCGTGAACCGATATGAACCGCGATCCCACTGACCTTCCCGTCCAGCACTTCGCACTCGCCCGTGTGGAGGCCGATCCGCACGTCCAGACCGAGCTCTCGCAACGAGTCCCTGATCGCGCACGCACAGCGGATCGCTCGCACGGGCCCGTCGAAGGAGGCGAAGAAGCCGTCCCCGGTCGTGTCCATCTCGCTCCCACGGAAGCGAACGAGGTGCCGGCGGATCAGCGCGTGGTGGCGCTGGAGGATTTCCCGCCACTGCCTGTCGCCGAGCTCGACCGCTCGTTCGGTCGAGCCCACGATGTCGGTGAAAAGCACCGTCGCGAGTACTCGATCCATCTCGACCAGATCCCATTCACCGCGCTCCCAGATGCCGCTGAGAAAGTGCGAGACCTCCCGTGCGATCTGCTCTGGTTCGACGAACCACGCGTGGTCTTCCCCCTGGAGTTCGACAAACTCCGCTCCGGGGATCGCATCGGCCATCGCCCGCCCGTCGGCAATGTCGAAGTCACGGTCGCCTCGCCGGTGGAGCACGAGGGTCGGGGAGCGGATCGCGGAGAGGACGTGGCTCGCGTCGAGTCCGACGTTCATCCGCTGCAGATCCGCCGCGGCGCGGGGACTCGCGCTCGTCCGTGCGTACCGCCGCCACCAACGACGGGTTTCCGCGTCGCGGGCCAGGCTCGGCGCGAATGCCTCCAGCAGCCCGTCCAGATACTCGTCCGCGCCCCACCGCCGTTCGCGCTCTGCGATTGCGCGAAGCCGCCCGTCCCGCGCCTGCTCCGTTTGCGGCACGAAGTTCGGCTGCGTACCGAAGAGGATCGCTGCGGCGGTCCGTTCTGGGTATGTGGCCGCGGAAGAGCAGCGTCATCGGACCGCCCTCCGACACTCCCATGATCGCGGCCCGCTTCGATCCCGCCGCGTCCATGACGGCGCGGACGTCGTCCATCCGGCTCTCCAGATCGGGTGCGCCGACGACGCGATCGGTCAGTCCCGTACCACGTTTGTCGAAGGTGATCAACCGGCAGAACGAGGCAAGCTGGCTGAAGAACTCGGCGGGTGGCCCCTCCCAAGCGTGCTCGAGTGTTGAAAGGACGGCGCCGACGATGAATACGAGGTCGAAAGGACCGGCGCCGACGACGCCGTAGGCGATGTTGACGTCGCCGCTTTTCGCATATCGGACCTCCGGCGCGTCCACGACGGAAGTCTCCACCGCGCCGCAGACTCCGGCAAGAGCACATCCAAAGGCGCACTCCAGCCATGGCAGGTTTTCTAGACGGGAGCGACGGGACTCGAACCCGCGACCTCCGGCGTGACAGGCCG
>DATAEV010000268.1:0-6765 GCA_036257875.1 Actinomycetota bacterium
GGTCCTCAAGCCGTCGAACCAGGGCGCGTTGCTCGGATACAAGCTCTACGAGTGCTACCGCGACGGCGGCGTGCCGGCCGGGGCGTTCCATCTGGTCGTCGGGCGAGGCGTGGTCGCCGGGGAGGCGCTCTGGAAGCACCCCGACGTCGGCGGGATCACCTTCACCGGCTCGTACAACGTCGGGATGGACATCTACAAGAACTTCGCCGTGAACGTGCCCAAGCCCGTGATCTGCGAGATGGGCGGCAAGAACCCGACGATCGTGACGAAGAACGCCGACCTCGACAAGGCGACCGACGGCGTCCTGCGGAGCGCGTTCGGGTTCGGCGGGCAGAAGTGCTCGGCATGCTCTCGCGTGTTCGTCGAGCGCGAGGTGTACGACGACTTCCTTACGCAGCTCAAGACGAAGACCGAGAAGCTCAAGGTCGGCAACCCGTTGGAGCGCGACGTCTTCCTCGGGCCGATCATCAACGAGGCCGCGCTCGACACCTTCGAGGAGGCGGCCGAGGAGGCGCGGAAGAACGGCAACATCGTCACGGGTGGGCAGCGGATCACCGAGGGCGAACTCGGCAAGGGACTGTTCGTCGAGCCGACGGTGGTCGAGGCGCCCGACGACAGCTGGATCTGGAAGAAGGAGCTCTTCGTCCCATTCGTCGCGGTGGCGCCGTACGAGGATCTCGACGAAGCGATCCGGAAGGCCAACGAGACCGAGTACGGACTGACCGCCGGGTTCTTCAGCGAGGACGCCGCCGAGGTCGACGAGTGGCTCGACCGGATCCAGGCCGGGGTGATCTACGTCAACCGTCGCGCGGGATCGACCACCGGCGCCTGGCCGGGCGTGCAGCCGTTCGGTGGCTGGAAGGGTTCGGGCACGACGGGGAAGGCCGGCGGGGGGCCGTACTATGTGATGCAGTACCTCCGCGAGCAGTCCCGGACGGTGATCGCGGAGTGAGCGCCGGGGAGTCCCGGCTCGCCTACGACGGACTCTCGGCGTTCGCCGGGCCCAAGCTGATCACCGAGGTCCCCGGTCCGGAGGCGATGGCGTGGGTCGAGCGGGACCGCAAGGTCACCTCGCCGTCCCTGCCCCGCGCCTATCCTTTCGTTCCGAAGCGTGGCGCCGGCTCCATCGTGGAGGACGTCGACGGCAACATCTTCCTCGACCTGAACGCGGGCATCGCGGTCACGTCGACGGGCCACTGTCACCCGAGGGTGGTCGACGCCATCGAACGGCAGGCGGCCGAGCTGCTGCACTACTCGGCGAGCGACTTCTTCCTTCCGGTCTACGCCGAGGTGTGCGAGCGGCTCGACCAGATGGCGCCGTTCGGCGACCGACCAGCTCGATCCTTCCTGACGAACTCGGGGACGGAAGCTGTCGAGGCCGCGATCAAGCTCGCCCGGTTCGCCACGGGCCGCCAGTACCTGATCGGCATGTATCAGTCGTTCCACGGACGCTCGATGGGAAGCGTCACGCTGACGGCGTCGAAGGCGAAGTACCGCACCAACTTCGGACCGATGCTGCCCAGCGTGTACCACACGTTCTACGGCGACTTCGACTACCTCAACGAGGTGGTGTTCAAGCGCCTCGTTTCGCCGACCGAGGTCGCCGCCATCGTCGTGGAGTCGTGGCTCGGCGAGGGCGGCTACGTCCTGCCGCCCGACGGCTGGTTCACGTATCTCCGAGAGCTCTGCGACCGGCACGGGATCCTGCTCGTCTGCGACGAGGTCCAAAGCGGCATGGGCCGCAGCGGCAAGATGTGGGCGATCGAGCATGAGGGTGTTGAACCGGACATCCTCATCTCGGGGAAGGGGATCGCGAGCGGTCTGCCGCTCGGGGCGATGATCGCCCGCGAGGATCTGATGGTCTGGGACCTCGGGTCGCACGGGTCAACGTACGGTGGCAGTCCGCTCTCGTGCGCGGCCGCGCTCGCGACGTTCGACGTGATACGGGACGAAGACTTGCTCGGGAACGCGGACCGCGTGGGCTCCGTCTTGCTCGACGGACTCCGCCAGTTGAAGACGCGACATCCCCTGATCCGGGAGGTCAGGGGCAAGGCGATGTGGATAGGGCTCGGGTTCGCCGACCACGAGGTGGCCGAGGCTGTCGAGCACGCCGCCTTCCGGCGCGGGCTGCTGATGCTCTCGTGTGGCGACGACGCCATCCGGGTCTCGCCGCCGCTCGTGTTCCGGGAGGATCAGGCGCGCGAGGCCCTACGGATCTTCGAGGAGGTCATCGCCGAGGTCGAGTCCGTGGGGGCCTGAGTGGCGCTCCGGCCGGACGCGCTGGTGTTCGACACGCGGGACCCCATGGTCGAGGCCACCTTCTGGGCCGGCGCGCTCGGGTTCGACGTGGACCCGGACTCGGATACGACCGACGCGCACATCTCCGACCCATCCGCACGGACGTCCGGCGCCTTCTTCCAGCAGGTGCCCGAGCCGAAGGTGGTCAAGAACCGCGTGCACCTCGACCTCCGCCCCACCACGACGATGGCGGAGGAGGTCGAACGCCTCCGCCAGCTCGGCGCGGCCCCGATCCGGTTCGTCGACGAGGGCCATGGCTCGTGGACCGTGATGGGGGACCCGGAGGGGAACGAGTTCTGCGTCCTGCGGGCCGGTGCCGAAGGCGGCAAGCGGGATCGAGGCGGGATCGATTCGGTCGTCATCGACTCGAACGACTGGCGCCGGGTGGCGGACTTCTGGATCGCCGCGCTCGGGTACCGCGAGCTCGAGGCCGGTGAGAGCGGCGTCGAGATCGTTGGTGATCGCGACGGCGATCCGATGCTCTCGTTCGTCACCGTTCCCGAGGCGAAGACCGTCAAGAACCGCGTCCATCTTGACGTCCGGCCGACGGGGTCGATGACCGAGGAGGTCGAACGGGTCACCGCGCTGGGCGGGACCGTCCGCGGGTACATCGAGGAGGGCGGCTCGTTCTGGACGCAGATGCGGGATCCCGAGAGCAACGAGTTTTGCATCCTCCGCGGCCCGGACGACGGCTGGTCGCCGGATGAGCTCTAAACAGGCGACGATGCGAGACGCCGTCGCGGACTTCGTCCGCGACGGCGACACCGTCGCGATCGAGGGCTTCACCCACCTGATCTGCTTCGCGGCGGGTCACGAGATCATCCGCCAGCGCAAGCGCGACCTGACCCTCGCGAGGATGACCCCCGACGTGATCTACGACCAGATGGTCGCGGGCGGGGTGGCGAGCAAGCTGATCTTCAGCTGGCTCGGCAACCCCGGCGTCGGATCGCTCCACGCGATCCGACGCCGTATCGAGGATCACGATCCGGAACCGCTCGAGATCGAGGAGTACTCGCACTTCGGCATGGTCTGCCGCTACGTGGCGGGGGCCTCGAACCTGCCGTTCTTCCCGATCCGCAGCTACTACGAGTCCGACATCCCGTCGGTGAACCCGAAGATCGTGCCGATGACCTCGCCGTACGACGACGCGGCCGAGGTCTACGTCGTCCCGCCCCTTCGCCCCGACGTCTCGATCGTCCACGCGCAACGCGCCGATGCGAGCGGCGACGCGCAGATCTGGGGATTGCTCGGTTGCCAGAAGGAGGCGGCGTTCGCCGGGAAGAGGGTCATCGTGGTCTGCGAAGAGGTCGTGGAGGAATCGGTGATCCGCCAGGATCCGAACCGAACCGTGATCCCCGGGGTCGTGGTCGACGCGGTCGTCGAAGAGCCGTTCGCATGCCATCCGAGCTTCGCGCAGGGGTACTACGACCGTGACAACGCCTTCTACCTGGAGTGGGACCGCATCGCCCGCGACCCCGAGACGCTCGCGGCGTGGCTGAAGGAATGGGTCTTCGACCTGGGGTCGCACGCCGAGTACCGCGAGAAGTGGGGCGCCGCGCATTGGGATTCCCTGCGGCCGGGCGACGCGATGTCGGGCCAGGTCAACTACGGGAGGTACGCGTGAGCGATCGCGCGTATTCGAAGACCGAGATCATGATCGCGGCCTCGGCGCGCGGCCTCGAGGGCGCCACGAACTGCTTCGTCGGTGTCGGGCTGCCGAACATCGTGTGCAACCTCGCCCAGCGGACCGTCGCACGCGACCTGCAGCTCGTCTACGAATCGGGGGTCTTCGGCGCTCGGCCCGAGCGGCTCCCGCTGTCGATCGGCGATCCCACCCTCGCGACCGGGGCCACAGCGATCACCAGCATGTTCGAGCTCTTCGCGTTCTACCTGCAGGCCGGGTTGATCGACGTCGCCTTCCTGGGCGGGGCGCAGATCGATCGGTTCGGGAACCTGAACACGACGGTGATCGGCCCGTACGACACGCCGAAGGTGCGCCTCCCCGGCAGCGGCGGAGCGTGCGAGATCGCGATCCACGCACGCCATATCCTCGTGATCATGCGGCAGGCGAAGCGGTCGTTCGTGGACCGGCTGGACTTCCGAACCTCGCCGGGACACAGCGGCGATCCGGCGCACGACGCCGCGCGTGGCTGGCACGGGACGGGTCCGACCTCCGTCGTGACCGACCTCGGGACCTACGGGTTCGACGACGCGACCGGCGAGATGACGCTCATGACGCTGCACCCGGGCACGACCCTGGACGACGTTCACGCGAACATGGGCTGGGAGCCGAAGGTTTCACCCGACCTGGGACAGACACAGGAGCCGACGCCCGAGGAGTTGCGGCTGATCCGCGAGGAGCTCGACCCGGGTGGGGTCCACGCGAAGTAAGACGATGCCGGACCGCGAGGGACCCGCCGAAGACGCGCCGATCCCGGCCGAGGACGAGCCGGAGCCGGACTGGGCCGAGGAGATCCGTCGGCTCCGGGCCGAGCGCGGCAAGCGGCTGGCCGACCGGCTGGAGGAACCCGAACGGAAGGATCCGTGAGCGCTCCATGAGCCACGTGTTCCCGCGCGTCGTGACGCGCACCCTTGCGACGGCTGTGTCCGCCGAGGGCGTGTGGATCGTGGACGCGGACGGACGTCGCTACCTCGACGGCTCCGGCGGGGCGATCGTGGTGGGGGTCGGACACGGGGACGCATCGCTGATCGCCGCAGCGGAAGACCAGCTCCGCCGCACGCAGTACGCGCACCCGACGATGTTCACCACCGAGGCGGTGGAGGGGTACGCCGACGACGTGGCGAGCGTGCTCCCGCTCGCGGATGCCCGTGTCTACCCGGTGAGCGGCGGTTCGGAGGCCGTCGAGACCGCGCTCAAGATGGCGCGCGCGTACCACCTGGCGCGGGGCAACCCCGGGAGGGTCACCGTGATCGCGCGGCGTTCCAGCTACCACGGGAACACGCTCGGGGCCCTGGACGCCTCCGGGAAGGAGCCGCTCCGCAAGCCGTACACGCCCTGGCTCGGCCGGTTCCTGCACGCGCCGGCGGCGTACGAGTACCGATGCGAGAACCCCGCGCACCCCGACGGCTGCGGGGACTGGCACGCGGCCGAGCTGACGCGGATGATCGGATCGTACGGACCCGAGACGATCGCTGGGTTCATCGCTGAGCCGGTCGCCGGCGCCACGCTCGGTGCCGCCGTCCCGTGCGAGGACTACTGGCCGAAGATCGTCGAGGTCTGCCGCGCCCACGGGATCCTGGTGATCGCGGACGAGGTGATGACGGGATTCGGGCGCACGGGCCGATGGTTCGGTGTCGACGCCTGGTCGATCCGTCCCGACATCGTCGCCGCGGGCAAGGGGACCACGAGCGGGTACGTGCCGTTCGGCTTCGCCGGGTGCACCGGCGAGGTGTTCGACACGATCGCGCCGAAAGGGTTCGTCCATGGGTTCACGTGGTCGCACAACGCGCTGGGAGCCGCCGTCGCGCACGCGACGCTCCGCCGGCTGCGCGACGACGGATTGGTCGACCGCTCCCGCGAGCTCGGGACGAGCCTGCTCGAAGCGCTCCGGGGGGAACTGGAGTCCGTGGAGCACGTGGGGGACGTGCGCGGCGCCGGCACGATGATCGGGATCGAGCTGGTCCGCGATCGCGAGACGAAGGAGCCGTTCGCCCGCGAGCGGCAGATCACGGAGCGGATCGTCGCCGCTGCGCGTGACGGCGGGCTCTTGCTCTACTCGTCGACCGGGCATGTGGGTGGTAGGAACGGCGACCTCGTGATGCTCGGCCCGCCGTTCATCCTGACGGACGACGAGGCCGAGCTCCTCGTCGAGCGCACGGTCGCCGCGGTACGGTCCGTCGGGTGAGCGATCGCGTCGGCCTGGTCCGGTGCCCGGAAGCTCGTATCTACGATCACGGGCCGGAGCACCCGCTGCGCCCCGATCGTGTGCTCTTGACCTGGGACCTGATCCACGCGTACGGCCTCGATGAGCGGAGCACCGTCGCGACGCTCGGTTGTGCACCGGCAGATGACCTGACCCTCGAGCTCATCCATACTCCGGCGTTCATCGATGCGACCCGCCGGGCGGGCCGCGGCGAGGCGGGGGATTGGGCTCGCTTCGGCTACGGACCGGGCGACAACCCCATCTTCGACCGGATGCACGAGGCCGGGGCGATCGTTGCGGGCGCGTCCGTCGCCGCGGCGCGCGCGGTCTGGGCGGAAGGATGCGATCACGCGTTCAACGCGGCCGGCGGCCTGCATCACGCGATGCCGGACCTCGCCTCCGGCTTCTGCGTCTACAACGATCCCGCGATCGCGATCGCGTGGCTGCTGGCGAACGGGTGCGAGCGGGTCGCCTACGTCGACGTGGACGTCCACCATGGCGACGGAGTGCAGTTCGCCTTCTGGAACGACGCCCGCGTCCTGACGATCTCGCTGCATCAGTTCGGCTCGTGGTTCTTCCCCGG
>DATAEV010000271.1:0-2248 GCA_036257875.1 Actinomycetota bacterium
CCGGGGACGACCGTGCGGCCTGTGCCGTGGATCCGACCGCGTCCGCGAAGAACACGCTCACGCGATCGAAGTTCTGCGCGATCCGTCCGCCGGACGAGGTCTTGAGCTGCTCCACGATGGCCCCGGGCAGCATGTTGAGCAAGAGCCCGTCGGACCGCGTCCGTTCCTGCTCGACCTGACGTTCGCGGAGGAACAGGTCTCGACTGAACCGTTCCGTCCGGTAGGCGGCCAGCCCGCCCAGCAGCCCGAACGAGACCAGGTAGAGCATCGCCAGCACCAGACTCACGTCGACGATGTACTTCGCCGTGAGCGCGTACGGAAGGTAGGCGCCGATACCGATCATCGTGACCAGCGCGACCAAGACGAACCGCAGGCGCAGCAGCGCGTAGGTGAACGCCGTGATCAGGATGACGCCGATGTAGCCGTACTCCGCGGGCAACGTCGAGATGCGCGAGACGTAGAAGACCCAGAACAGGAGCGTCGCCGCTGCGATGGCGACCGCCACCCATTCCCAGATGCGTCCGAAGAACCGGGTGTACGTGAGCCCGAAGCCGACGATCAACATGGGGATGAACACGCCGAACCGCATGACCATGTCGAGTCGCTGGTCGGACAGGGCCAGCATGTGGGGACGCAGGAGCAAGCCCCACGCGACCCAGATGGCGATCCCGGCCAGGAAGCCGAAGCGGATGTTGCCGAGATCGTGACGGAAACGGTCGGCGCGATACGCCGACTCGAGACCCTGATCGCGGAACCGCAGCCGCAGCTGCTCCAGCCTGACCGACCATCGCGACCCTGTTTCAGTTGCCTTCGACGTCTCGATCTCGTCCATCACGTCCCTCGCCGAACGCTTCCCGGGCCACCCATGATGCCCGCTCGAGGCGGGACGTGTCAGCCCGGGGCCCGGCGGTTGTCGCGCCCGTCGGGAACGGTGAAGATGCGCCCCGTGGAGGCTCCGGAGACCCACCCAGCACAACCGCAAACGACGGCCTCGTCTCCGCACCCACCCTCTTCGAGGACCGGCCGGATCGCCGGGGCGACCGCGTGGCTCGCTCGGATCGGCGCGGATCCCCGGGACGACGACGACCTGCGCCAGAAGAAGGCGCTGCTCGTCCTGCTCGCCGTCCTCATCGCACCCGTGTCCGTCGTCTGGGGCATCCTGTACCTCGCCCTCGGCTCGTGGGTGGGCATCGCTCCGCTCATCTACTGTGCGATCTCGGTTGCGTCCTTGGTGGTGTTCGCGAGGACCAAGAACTTCCGGTTCCTCCTCGTCGTCCAGCTCCTCGACATCCTCGTCGCGCCGACGGCCGGCGGTCAGATGCTCGTAGGTGGATTCCTTCCCTCAGGCGCGGTCGGGGTTTGGGGCATCCTCGCTCCCATGGGAGCCCTGGTCTTCCTCGAGCTTCGCCAGGCCGTCCGTTGGTTCGTCGCTTTCATCGTCGTCTTCCTGCTCACGGGGATCCTCGGCGAGCTGCTCTTCGCGAATGCGGACCTCCCCCTGTGGTTCACGAGCACGATGCTGGCGTTGAACATCGTCGGAGCAGGTTCCATCGCCTTCATGCTCCTCGCCACCTTCGCCCAACAACGCAACGAGGCCCTTGCGGCGCTCCGGATCGAGCAGGAGAAGTCCGAGGCCCTTCTCGTGAACGTCCTGCCCAGCTCGATCGCCGCCCGACTGAAGGCCACCGACCGGATCGCCGACCACTTCGACGCGACCTCGATCCTGTTCGCCGACGTCGTGGATTTCACGCCGCTTTCGCAGCGGCTCCCGCCGGCCGAGACGGTCGACATCCTCGATCGGCTGTTCTCCCACTTCGACGCGCTGGTGGAGCGGCACGGGCTCGAGAAGATCAAGACCGTCGGCGATTGCTACATGGCGGCCGCGGGGGTGCCGGATCCGCACGCAGACCATGCGCGCCGGGCCGCGCTCCTGGCGCTGGACATGCGAGAGGCGGTCGCGACCTCGGCGGTGGCCGGGCGCGACGGACTCGAGCTGCGGATCGGGATCAACTCGGGACCGGTCGTCGCAGGCGTGATCGGCAGGAAGCGCTTCATCTACGACCTGTGGAGCGACGCCGTGAACACGGCGAGCCGGATGGAGTCCCAGGGCACGCCCGGCGAGATCCAGATCACCCGCGCCACGTACGAGCTGCTGAAGGACGAGTTCGTCTGCCGGCCACGGGGAACGATCCCGGTCAAGGGCAAGGGCGAGATGGAGACCTGGTATCTCGTGGGGTCGCGGTCGCAC
>DATAEV010000300.1:0-1590 GCA_036257875.1 Actinomycetota bacterium
GATCAGCGAGAGCTTCGCGAACCGAGGGGTCGCGACGACTACCTGGAAGTGATCGCCGCCGCCGGTCCGATCCTCCACACGGAGCTCGGTCGCATCCGGGAACGCCTGCTCCAGCAACGCCTGCAGCGAATCGACGGCCACAAAGCCATGCTAGCCCGGCCGCGTCTCGTCACGCTGATGTGCCAGGTACTCGAGCAGATCGGAACGAGTCAAGACGCCGACGGGCTTCCCGCGCTCCGCGATCACGACGGCGTTCGTTCGTCCGCTCAGCGTCGCGAACACCTCGTCGAGCGTCTGGTCCATCTCGACTGCGGCAAGCGGCGGCTGCATGGCCGCGGCGACGTCCTCGTGCAACGCATCGGGGTTCTTGAAGACGCGATCGAGCAGATCACGGTCCTGCAACGAGCCGATCACATCGGCCAAAGACTCCACCTCGCCGTCACGGACGACCGGTAGCTGCGAGATCGAGTAGCGCTGCATGACGTCGATCGCCTCGCCCACCTTCTGGTGAGCGGCGATCGTGATCAACGCCGGCACGTCGATTTCTTCGAGCCGCTTCGAGCGCAAGAGCTCCGACACCGTCGGAACGGCCCGCTGCCGCTCGGCGAAGCCGTGCTCGAGCATCCAGTTGTCGTCGTAGAACTTCGACAAGTAGGAGCGGCCCGAGTCGGGAATCATGGTCAGAATCGTCGCCTCGGGCCCGAATCGCCTGGCGATCTCGAGTGCCGCCCACACCGTGGTGCCCCCGGAGCCGCCGACCAGCAGCCCGTCCTCGCGAGCGAGCCGGCGAGCCGTCAGGAAGGAATCCCGATCGGACACGCGCACCCACTCGTCGACGACCGACCCATCCATCGTCTTCGGCCACGTGTCCTTGCCGATCCCCTCGACGAGATATGGATGAACGCCTCCCTCGTCCTTGGCGGTGTAGACCGACCCTTCGGGATCCGCGCCGACGATGAGGACCTCCGGCCTGTGTTCCTTGAAGTAGCGACCGACACCGGAGATCGTCCCGCCCGTGCCGACGGAGATGACGATCGCGTCCACCTCGCCGCCCGTCTGCTCCAGGATCTCAGGTCCGGTCGTGAGGTAGTGCGCCTCGGGATTCGACATGTTCGAGTACTGGTCGGGCTTGAAGCCGCCGGGGATCTGCTCGGCGAGGCGGTCCGACACGGAGTAGTACGACTCCGGGGAGTCGGGCGGCACGGCCGTCGGGCAGATCACGACCTCGGCGCCGTACGCACGCAACATCGAGATCTTCTCCTGGCTCATCTTGTCCGGCATGACGAAGATGCAGCGGTAGCCCTTGAGCGCCGCCGCGATCGCGAGCCCAACGCCGGTGTTGCCCGAGGTGGGCTCGACGATCGTTCCGCCGGGCCTCAGCTTCCCTTCCACCTCGGCCTTCTCGATCATCGCCAGGCCGATCCGGTCCTTGACCGAGCCGCCCGGGTTCACGTACTCCAGCTTGGCCAGCAGCCGAGGCTCGACCTCGCGTCCGACGGACTGGAGCCCGACGATCGGAGTCCCGCCGACGAGCTCGAGCACGGACGGATAGGCGTGCGCCATTCGCGACGGAAGCGTACTCCCGTTACG
>DATAEV010000314.1:0-13472 GCA_036257875.1 Actinomycetota bacterium
GAGGCATTGCGAACGGTGTTCGCCCGTCACGATGGAGTCGAAGTCGGTACCGAGGGGGACGCCTTCTTCTTCGCGTTGCCGACGGCGAGCCAAGCGCTTGACGCCGCGGCGGAAGGTCGGCAGGCCTTGGAACGAGGCCCGATCCGCGTACGGGTTGGGATCCACACGGGCACCCCGCTGCTCACGGAAGAGGGCTACATCGGCATGGATGTACACCGAGCGAGTCGCATCGCGTCTGCCGGCCATGGGGGCCAGGTGCTCGTCTCGGCAACGACCGCGGCCCTCGTCGACCCCGATCGCTTCGAACTGCTCGACCTCGGCTACCACCGGCTGAAGGATCTGACGAGGCCCGAGCGGATCTTCCAGCTGGGGTCAGGCTCGTTCCCGCCGGTGAGAAGCCTCTCGCCTTCGAACCTCCCTGCTCCCGCAACCCCGTTCCTCGGCCGCGGTCGCGAGCTCGAGCAGGTGACGGAGCTGCTCTTGGACCCGGATATCCATCTCCTCACGCTCACCGGTCCCGGCGGCACCGGGAAAACCCGCCTCGCGATCCAAGCTGCCGAGCGCAGCGCGGATCCCTTCCCCGACGGACGTTGGTGGGTCCCACTCGCGCCTCTTTCGGACCCCGGCCACGCCTTGTCGGCGCTGGCGCAGGTGATGGCGGTCGAGGAAGGCGTTGATGGCTCGTTGGCTTCCGAGCTGGCCGCCCGCCTCGAGGCTGGGAGGTCCCTCGTCGTGTTCGACAATGCCGAGCACCTGCTCCCTGCCCTGGCGGCTGAGCTCGCGCCGCTGGTGAGCCGCGCCCATGCCTCGACCTTCTTGATCACGAGCCGTGCTCCTTTGCTGATGGACGCCGAGCACGAGTTCCCGGTGCCGGGGATGAGCGCCGAGGACGCCGAACTCTTCGTGCTCTCGCGAGCCGCGGCGGCAGGCGTCGGATTGGAACGGACCCCGGCGCTGGCTTCTCTCTGCGATCGGCTCGACCGCCTCCCCTTGGCGATGCAGCTCGCCGTCGCTCGGCTCAAGATGTTCTCGGTCGACCAGCTCGTGCAACGCTTGGGGAGCGTTCTCGATCTCGCAGGCTCGCGGGACGCCGACCCTCGGCAGCGAACACTCCGCTCGACGATCGACTGGAGCTATTCGCTCCTGGGGTCAGAGGAGAAGGCGGCCTTCCGCCGCCTTTCCGTCTTCTCGGGCAGCGCCACGATCGACGCCATCGAAGACGTCACCGATACCGACCCCGAGACGCTCTCTCGGCTCCTGAGTCAGAGTTTGATCCGCCGGCAGGATGATGGTCTCGGGCCTCGGTTCTGGATGCTCGGTACGATCCGGGAGTTCGCACTCGAACGTCTCGAGGACGCGGGCGACGCAGAGACGGTCCGCGCGCGCCACGCCACGTACTACCGGTCGCTGGCCGAGCGAGTAGCCATCGACCTCGACCAAGCTCGAGGCGATCGCTTGGAGCTGTTGGATGCGGAGCTCGAGAACCTCCGGACCACGCTGTCCTGGTGCCTCGATCGAAGCGACTACGAGACCGCCCAATCCATCGCCGGCTCACTCGGCGTGTACTGGGTGGACCGAGGTCTCCTGAGCGAGATGCGATCCTGGCTGGAGCGATCGCTCGAAGCTGGCGGAGACGGTGGAACTGCTCACACGCTCGCCTCGATGAGGCTGTCGCAGGTCCGGTACCTGCAAGGCGACTACGAACGCGCTCGATCGATCGCGGAGGCGTCGCTCGCTCAGGCGCGCGTCCTCGGCGCGCCCGTCAACATCGTGCGCGCGATGTTCTTCTTGGCGCAGGCCCTCGAAGCCGAGGGATCGTGGACCGATGGTTGGACCCTCGAAGTGGAGGCGCTGGGGATCGCTCGAGAGCTGCGCTCCACTCGCCCTCGCATGCTCCTGGTGGCGTTGATCAACCTCGGATACACGTGCGTGGCCCGCGCTATGTATGGGGAGGCGGTCGAGCACCTGGAAGAAGGGGTCGCGCTCGCTCTGGAACTCGGTGAGACCGCCGATGCAGCAGCTGCCCGCTGCAACCTCGCCTTGGCGTTGATCTCCTTGGGTCGTGTCGACGAGGCCGGTCGTCTCGGAGCATTCGCAACCATGTCCGCGATCGAGAGCTCGGACCTCCTGCTGGGTTCACAATGCATCGAAGTCTTGGCCGCCGTCGAGGCGGAACGAGGCAACCTTCGGTTCGCCGCGCGGCTCCTCGGCGCATCGGACGCTCTCCGCAAAGCTCTCGGGTATGAGTTGGAGCCGGCCGAGCGCGCGTTGCACGACCGGACCGTTGACAGGATCGAGCAGGAGCTGACCCCAGCCGGGTTGAGGGCGCAATGGAACGAAGGTGCCACCTTGAACCTTGAAGAGGCTTTCGCGCTCATCGGACGCGAATATCTCCTCTAGCCAACACCTCGGACCTGCCACCCTCGCGCGGTGATCGGCGCTTCTCGACTTGACAACTCCATGCCCGGGTTCCTTGATGGAAAAAGGCAGAGGGGCTCGACCGTGATGCAGGTGATCCGGACCAGAACCGTGCCGCAACACTGGAGCCGGCCGTGGCTCGGGCTGTGGGTAGCGGTGGTCCTCATCCTCTTCGTGGGGGTGTTCTTCTTGCCCTGGGGTGCGTTCGCGATCCTGTTCGCGATCGGCTTCGGGGTTCCGGAGTTCATCGGACTTCGGCGGGAGGGCGATCCCTACCCACCGCTCACGCACGTGATCAGGCATTTCGTGGCAGGGTGGCTCGCGTTCCCGCTGCTCTACGGGACGCTCGGGCTGTGGGGCGGGAAGGCGCTCGGGTTCCCGCGGTGGTGGGCGATCGGCGGTCTCTGCGCGGGCCTCGGGTGGATCACCCACCATTTCATGTTCACGTACATCAACCCGGACCAGTTCCCGCGTGACCCGAACGTCAAGCCCGAGGATCTCGACCCTCGCTGATCGGGAGCGGGGGGCGGCCGGATCCTCTCATGGTGAAAGGGAGCCCGCGCGGCGTGCGCGGACTTAGCCCTGCGGCGTCTCGAGCATCTCGAGCAAGGTGCAGGTCGTCGCCCAGTTTCGGATCGTCAGGCTCCGATAGATCGGCAGCGAGACGATCTTCGAGAGCCGGCTCTGCGCGGCCCGGGCATCGAGTCGTTCGAAGTACAGCACCCCAGGCCCGGTCCACGCTCGATCCACACCCTCGCGTGTCGGCACGTCGGCGATCGCTCGTGCAGGTGTCAGCGGCGGCATGAGGAAGATGACATCGGACCGGTAGCGTTCGCGGTCGACACCGAATCCCGACGGCGCTGCGTTGACGATCGCCCGGAACTGCCGCGCGCTCCGCACCGCGACGGTCGCCTCGTAGCCGAACTCACCACTGAGCGTCCGAACGAGCCTTGCCGTGATCGCCGCTGAGCTCCCGGATGAAGTGAAGACCACGTTCCCGCTCTGGATGTACGTTCGCACCTCGGCGAACCCGTCCGCCTCGAGGCAGGCACGAAGGTCGGCCATCCGGATCACGTTGTTGCCGCCGACGTTGATCCCGCGAAGGAGCGCGACGTACCGAGCCATGTCCGCGACCCTATCTCACGCCGAGCGCCTTCCCGACGGACAGGTGATCCCTCGACGATCGCGGACTTCAGGCCTTTGACCCTGCCGTGTCGAGACAGGGCTGCCAGCTCAGCCATTCGGTGAGCCCGATCCGGTCGTGGTCGCTGAGGGCAACGTGGGCATCGCTGCGGTCGGCCCTGGTCAGCACCCACTGACCCTCACCCGCGTAGTCGACGAACGCGACCTGCGTCCCGTCGGGCGACCCAGGCGAAACCTTCATCTACGATCCCGCTTGGGCACCAGCCAGCCGGGAGGATGGTCTCTCGATGCGAGCCGTCCCGTGAGCCGACCCAGAGTTCGGGTGGCACGAAATCGTTGTCGGACCGTCTCGTCCGGTCTGGCCCGGCAGAGCCGAGCATGAAAGACTCGGCCCGATGCTCGAGGCTGCGGCGACGCGGACGCGGCTCACCGACGAGCTGGTGCGACGCCAGGTCCTTGTCACGTTCGTCGCTTCGTACTACCTGATCGCCGTCGCCGCCGGCGTACTGACTGGCCAGTCCAACACGGCCCTCTACGCCGTCGTCACGGCCGGCCTGATCGGCATCTTCTCTTGGATCCATCTGCGTTTCGGACTCAGCGATGGGTTGCTCTGGGCGCTGGCCTTCCTCGGCGCCCTGCACCTCGCAGGCGGCTTGATCCCCGTGGGCGAGGACCAGATCCTCTACAACGCTCGGTTCGCGATCTACCCTCTTCAGCTTGACCGGCTCGTGCACGCGTACGGGGCGGCGGTCCTGACCTTGGTCGCCTGGCAGGTCCTGCGGCATGAGACGAAGGCTCGGCCTACCGGTGTCGCCGTCACGGTGACGGCCTTCGCGGCACTCGGGGCAACCGTGATCGAGGAGATCGCCGAGTTCGCGACGAGTTCGTTCGCGCCGACGCACGTCGGTGGTTACGTGAACACCGGATGGGACCTCGTTTTCGATCTGATCGGATGCATCCTCATCGCTCTATGGATCTACCGGCGAGCGGAGGTCGGGACGGCATGATCGCGGAGCCACGGAGGGCTCGCCGTATCGAGCGAGCGGTGGCATCGGCGTGCGCGGTGGCTCCCGTCGCCGTCGTCGCCACGATCGCCGTCGCGACGAGGATGACGCCGGGCTACAGCTCGGTCTCGGACACACTCAGCCAACTCGCGGTCGCGGGCAGGCCGCACCCGGAGATGATCGGTGGCGGGCTGCTCGTGGCGGGCACGATGCTGCTCGGCTTCGCGTGGACCCTCCACCGTCGCATCGTGGATCGTCCTCGTGCGAACAGGATCGGGATCTCGATCGCCGTTGCCGGCGTCGCCGTCGCGGGCGCCGCGATCGTCCGGGACGATCCGAACGGTCCCCACGGACCTGCGACGATCGCCGGAGCGATCCATGGAAGTCTCGCCTCGCTTGCGTTCCTGTCGCTCATCCTGGCCCTGTTCACGTTCGCGCGGGCGGCGAGAGCCGAGCGTGGCCAGCGTCGGCTCGGCGATCTCTCGGTCAGGATCGGCGTGGCATGCGCGATCGTCGGGGCGATCTTCGAGATCCAGGTCGTGCAACAGGTCGAGGGCTTGCTCCAACGGATCTTCATCGCGCTCTTCGTCGTGTGGATGGAAGTCGTGATCTTCCGGTATCTCCTGCGACCGAGCGCCGGGGACGAGCGGCCGCGCCCGCTCCCGGGGTAACGCTCAGGATGGGGGTCGAACCCGGGTCAAGGACAGGTCGGGCAACCGAGCCCCGTCGGCGTGAGCCTTGATGGATCGGAGCGATACGGTCGCCTGTCGTTCGTCGCTGTCAATGGTTCGGCTCGCCGCCTTGCGAGGGAGCTGCCCGTGGGTCGATGGTCCATGCAACGGGAGGTTGAGGCCCGGGGACGCCGACGCAGCGCTCAAGGCGTTGGCGGACCATCCCTTCATCGGACGAGGCTGACAGTTCCAAGTAGGAGTGTTCCCTTCGCACTACGGGGGGAGCCGCGACAGCACTCACCGCGGATCACGCGTCGCTGGCCGGCGAGGAGCCGTGACCATCGCTGGTCGCCGAGCTCGCGCGCGAGCTCCGTCGAGCCGACCACGTCGGTGAATATCGCGGCACGCAGCACGTTCGACCAGGGCCTCGGCACGGCCGAAGTCTGCCCTTGAACCCCTCGGTTGGGAAAGGGACATCGGAGCCTGCGACGGCATGGCGACCGTTGCCGATCGCCGCGAGGCCGCTCACGGGCCTAGTCGGATCGCCTGAGGACAAGAGGGATCGGCGGTGCTCACGACGCTGTGGCCTCAGTCGGCCAGATGGCTTACGCTGAACGAAGCAGACGACTGATCCCAGGGGAGGGAAGCATGCGGAAGCTGTTGACTCTGTTCGGGTTGAGCACCGTCGTGATCGCCTTGGTAGCAACCGCCTTGCCGGCGGAGGCCGCCGGCACTACGCGGTGCACGGATACGCTCGCGCCGGGCTCGTACCAGCGCGTTGTCGTCCCAGCCGGGGCCGTGTGCCTGAGCGAGGGTCCGGTCAGGATCAGCGAAGGCCTGTGGATCCGGTCCGGCGCCACATTCGTCCTCGGGAGCGAGGAGAGTGGTTGGACCACCGGCACGATCGATGACGGCGTGCATGCATGGGACGCCGCATCGGTGCAGATCCACTTCGCGACCATCAACGGCGGCATCCACGTGCACGGCGGTTCCGGACCGTTCGGGGGCCCGTTCGACGTCACGTGGAACGCGATCGAGGACAACGTCATCCACGGCGGGGTCACGGTGACCGGGTACGACGGGTTCTGGTTCGGGTTCATCCGGAACCACGTCAGCGGCACAGTTCGCCTGAGCGACAACGTGCTGGCGGATCCGGACGGCAACGAGTACGTCACGAACGTGATCCACGGGAGTCTCATGTGCTGGGACAACTCGCCCGCCCCACAGGTGGGGGATTCCGAGGGTCTTCCCAACGTCGTGACGGGGGCGAAGACGGGACAGTGCACGAGCGTCTGAATCGCCTGCAGTAGGTGCTCGCGAAGGGCGCCGGTTCGTCCGCACGATCTGCGGGCGAACCGGCCGTCCGAGCATGGACGACGTTGATGATGGTCAGTCGGGGAACAAGGGGCCATCGATGTACCACGTTCCGGACACGTAGCACGCTTCGTAGATGACCGGGACATCGTTGCGATTCCCCTGATCGACGACGAAATCCACGAACGCCTGTTGCATCCCGTCACAGTCGTTGCCTGCTCGCAGCGTCGGGCCGTGAACGGAGTGTGGCGGATGCGTGAAGTCGGTCGCCGCCTGCTCAAGCACCAGCTGCCGCAGCTCATCGAACGCCGATCGCGCGGCGGCTCTCTTCCCGATGAGCCTCCAGCCTGCCCGTGCGAGCGAGAACCCGTTGCCGTCGGTGTCGCGGCATGTGAGGCCGACCGCTTCGGATCGACACGTGACCCCCGATCGAGACCAGACGCTTCCGTAGGGCACGACGGTGGCTGGACTTGTCCGCATACCTGGATCGCCGGAACAAGCGGGACCCGCGAAACGGCCCACCTCGACGAACAGTCCGATCCAGTCAACCGGACAGAACTTCGCCGATGGCTCAGGCGCGAGACCAGAATGGATGACACACAGCAGGGACGACGCGTGTGACTGGCACAGGATGTTCCCGGAGGGCGTCTGGAAGCGGCGTGTGGAAAGCACCGGGGGAGGGGTTGCCGAACCATCGCCCGGCGACGCGTCAGTTGGGGTGGGACTGCTTTCATCCGCGGACGGGACGCTGCCGCTGTCGGTCGGCGCGGTCGAGGTCGTGCATCCAGCGAGGAGTGCAGCGAGAACGATGACGATCCCGATCCGGCGGACGAGCCAACCGCTAGTCCTGCCCGTTGCCCGAAAGCTGCCGACCCCTTGCCGCCCGACCGCCGTCACGAAGCGACCGTAGTTCTGGGGCGGTGTTGATGCAAATGAGCAACGGTTGCGTGGTTCGATCCCGAACGCCTACCGTCCGTCCGTGGCCGATGGGAGCCCAGGATGAGCGCGGGCGTCGGAGCGATCGTTCTCGTGGGTCGGATCCTGTTCTCGATCTTCTTCGTGCGATCCGCATGGGGTCACATCACGAGAGCCGAGGGCATGATCGGGTACGCGCGGTCCGCCGATCTCCCCCTCCCGATCGTCGCGGGCTGGCCCGCGGGTGTGTGGCTGCTTGCCGCGTCGGCGTCGATCGCGCTCGGCATCTGGCCCGACATCGGTGCGCTGATGGTGGCCGTGTTCGTGGTCCCGGCCGCCTGGTACTTCCACCGGTACTGGACGATCGACGATCCCGAGGGGCGAAGGGCGCAAGCGTTGGCCTTCTACCGGAACGTCGAGATCCTCGGTGCTTCGCTCGTGATGTTCGGTCTGTTCGGATGGGCGGGGCACGGCCTCCGGTTCGCCGTGACCGGCGCCGCCACGAAGTGGTGATGGGAGGACCGGATCTGTCACGAACCTGATGCCCGGGCGCCGCTGCCACCGATCGCGGGAGCGTCCGACGTCGCGCGTTCGGCCGACATCGTCCTGTTCTCGTCCGACGGCACGGAGTTCGCCGCGTTCGAGGCGCTGACCTCCCATGACGGTGCGCCGGGGATCGTGATCCTGCCGGACGTCCGGGGTCTGCATCCCTTCTACCGCGACCTGGCGATGCGGTCGGCCGAGACGGGGATGCACGCGGTCGCGATCGACTATTTCGGGCGGACCGCGGGGCTGGGGAGCGGAGCGAAGACTTCGACCACATGGCGCACGTGCGCCAGACCACGCCCGACGGTGTCGCCCGTGACGTCTCCGCCGCGATGGAGCGTCTGCGGTCCGAGACGGCAGCGACGCGCCTGTACACGATGGGGTTCTGCTTCGGCGGACGGAAGTCCTTCAACCAGGCTGCCCGGCAGGAGGGGCTCGAAGACGCGATCGGCTTCTACGGCCTGCCGCAGCGCCGGGGCGAGGATGACGTCGATCCACCGGTCGAGCTCGCCGGCGAGTACCGATGCAAGGTGCTCGGCCTCTTCGGCGGCGCGGATCAGGCGATCTCGGCCGACGCGGTGGAGGCGTTCCGAACCGCGCTCGACGCCGCCCAGGTGCCGAACGAGCTCGTGACGTATCGAGGAGCCCCGCATTCGTTCTTCGACAAGCGCTACGAGGAGTATCGGGATGCGTGCACCGACGCGTGGCGGCGGATCCTCGGGTTCGTCGGGATCAACGAGAACGCCTGAGAAACGCCCCGCGTAGACTCGCGCCATGACGTCCCGGAGCCGGCTGGAGGAGCTTCTCGTGGCGGTGGCCGATCATGGTGTCGCGCCTGCGGAGGCCGCCGAACTGTTGTCCGATCTGCCGTACCGCGACCTCGGGTTCGCTCGAGTCGATACGCATCGAGAGCTCCGCCAGGGTGCCCCCGAGGTGATCCTCGGATCGGGGAAGACGCCCGACCAGGTGGCACGGATCGCACTGGCGCTCGCCGAGGCCGGCGCCTCGAGCGTGCTCGTGACCCGGGCGGACGAAGCGATGCGTGTCGCGGTTCGAGCCGTGCTCCCCGATGCAACGGAGGACGAGCGAGCGCGCGCCGTGTGGGTCGAACGAGACCCGATCGAGCGTCGAGGGATCGTGCTCATCGTGTCCGCCGGGACCTCCGACGGGCCGATCGTGCACGAGGCCAGGATCCGGGCGCAGCTGCTGGGCACGGACGTGATCGTGCACGAGGACGTCGGCGTCGCCGGCCTGCACCGACTCGCTCCGGTGATCCCCGATCTGGACCGAGCCGACGTCGTGGTCGTCGTCGCGGGGATGGACGGAGCCCTCGCGAGCGTGATCGGCGGCATCGCGGCTTCTCCGGTGATCGGCGTTCCGACGAGCGTCGGCTACGGTTCCGCGCAGGGCGGCCAGACGGCGCTGAACGCGATGTTGTGCTCGTGCGCGGACGGCCTGGCGGTCGTCGGGATCGACGACGGCTTGGGCGCAGGGTCCGTCGCTGCCCGGATCGCTCGCCGGGCAGAGGTTCGCGCGTCGTGACCCGCGTCGCGTACGTGGATCCGGTCGGTGGGCTCGCCGGCGACATGTTCCTGGCCGCTTTGCTCGACGCCGGCGCTCCGCGCTCCGCCCTCGACGATACCGTCCTGGCCCTCGGGCTCCGAGACATCCGGATCGATGTCGACCGGTCGGAGCGGTCGGGCCTCGTCGCAACGCACCTCGACGTGCACACGGGACCCGGGGGCGGGCGCGCCGCCGCTTCGATGCGCACGCGGATCGAGGAGGCGTCGCTGCCCGATCGGGTCTGCACCCGCTCGATCGAGGTCTTCGATCGCCTGGTCGTGGCCGAGGCCGAGGTTCACGGGGCCCAGCCCGACGAGGTCATCCTGCACGAGCTCGGTAACGACGACACCCTGGTGGACATCTGCGGCACCTTCGCGTTGCTCGATGCCTTGGGGATCGAACGCCTCGTCTGCGCGCCGGTCCCGCTCGGTCGGGGGGTCGCCATGGGTGATCATGGCCCGCTGCCGCTGCCCGGCCCAGCGACGCTGCAGCTCCTCGTCGGTGTGCCCGTGTACGGCGTCCCGACGCCGGGCGAACTGGTCACGCCGACCGGCGCCGCGATCGCGACCGCCGCTGACGACTTCGGGGAGCTTCCGGCCATGACGGTGCGGGCCGTGGGCATCGGCGCGGGCTCGCGTGATCACCCCGATCGCCCGAACATCCTCCGTCTGACGATCGGCGACGCGATCATCGTTCCGGAACCGTCGCCCGGTGAGGTCGTCGTGCTCCAGACCAACGTCGACGACCTCGTCCCGGAGCTGGTACCTGACGTGCTCAACGCATGCCTCGCAGCCGGTGCGCTCGACGCCTGGGTCACCCCGATCCAGATGAAGAAGGGACGACCGGGCGTGCAGCTGAGCGTCCTCGGCCGCCCTTACGACGAGCGCATCCTCGCCGAGACGTTGCTCCGCCACTCCTCGACGCTCGGTGTGCGGATCCAGAGGCTGGCGCGCTACGAGCTGGATCGCACGGTTCGCGAGGTGAGGATCGAGGGGCAGACGATCCGGATCAAGATCGGTCTGCTGGACGGCGCCGTCGTCAACCTGATGCCCGAGCACGACGACTGCGCTTCGGCCGCCGCCGCGACCGGCCGTCCCGTCAAACAGATCTGGGCGGAGGCCCTCGCGATGGCGACTACCGGTTCGAGCGAGGAGCTCGATGACCTCGCTCGATGAGCTGGAGGCGACGATCGCGTCGACGACGAGCGTCGTCGTGGCGTTCTCGGGTGGGGTCGATTCCTCGCTCGTCGCCGCGGCCTCGGCGCGTGTGCTAGGAGATCGAGCACTCGCCGTGACTGCCGTGTCGCCGGCGCTCGCGACGGGGGAGCTCGATGGAGCGCACGCCGTCGCCGTCGCCGTGGGCATCGCGCATCGAGCGATCACGACGGACGAGCTGGGACGCGAGGGCTACCGCCGCAATGGACCCGACCGGTGCTACCACTGCAAGTCCGAGCTCTACGATCGGCTGGCCGCCCTCGCCGCCGCCGAGGGCTACGCGGCGATGTTCTCCGGCGCCAACGTCGACGACCTGGGTGATTGGCGCCCAGGGCTCCGCGCGGCCGCGGAGCATGACGTTCGTCATCCGCTCGTCGAAACCGGGTTCCGGAAGGCGGACGTCCGCCGCGTGGCCGCCGAGCTCCGCATCCCGAGCGCCGATAAGCCCGCGATGCCATGCCTCGCCTCACGTCTTCCTTACGGCACCACGGTCGATCCGGACGCGCTGGCGCAGATCGATCACGCCGAGGCCGCTCTCCGGGCACTGGGCTATCGAGACCTGCGCGTTCGCCATCTCGGCTCCCTCGGGAGGGTCGAGCTAAGCGAGAGCGATCTGGCGATGATCCGCACCGAGGCCGATCGCGAGGCGGTCGTCCAAGCGGTCACAACCAGCGGCTTCGTCGACGCCGAGATCGACGACAACCCGTTGCGGTCCGGGTCGTTCACCGGACTGCGGCCGATCCCGCTGTCGATCGCATGAGGAACTCGAGGTGGGACCCGCTCGCATGACATCTCGGTCCCCGTAGACGGATCCGCGGGCGCGGCGTACGGTCCCGAAGATGGTCCGCCGCAGCCGCTCGCTGGTGGTCGCCGCGCTCCTCGTCGCGAGCTGCACGGGCGGCGGCACGACGGGCACGTCGGCCGCGCCGAACCCCGGCTCCGGGGGAACGCTTCGGGTCGGGATGACCGGTGCAGCGTATTTCGGCCTGGATCCGCAGTACGAGTGGTACTTCGCGACGTGGGAGATCCTCCGTTGCTGCCTCGTGCGGACGCTGATGTCGTACGACGGCACCTCCGGCGTGACCGGCACGGAGCCGAAACCGGACTTAGCCGCAGCTCCGCCGGACGTCTCAACGGATGGCCTGACATGGACGTTCCACCTTCGGCCCGACCTCCACTACGGTCCCCCGCTGCAAGACGTCCAGATCACGTCTCCCGACATCGTCCGAGCGCTCCTGCGCGCCGGTGACACGAAGACGGCGAACGCCGACCTGAGCGCCGCGTACCTCGCCAACATCGAGGGGTTCACGCAGTACATGGACGGCAAGGCGGACTCGATCTCCGGCCTCGAGACACCGGATCCGTTGACCCTCGTGGTCCACGAGGTGCGTCCCGACACGACGCTTCCCTACGAGTTCACGCTGGCCACGACCGCGCCGATCCCACCCTCACCGAGCGATCCCTCGGCGCGGTACGGGGTCGCGACCGGTCACGATCGAAGCGGCGACCCGAGCCAACAGGACGGCTACGGGTTCTACCTCGTCTCGTCGGGGCCCTACATGATCCAGGGAGTGGACGCGGTCGACTTCACGAAGCCGGCCGACGAGCAGACGATCCCGTCGGGGTTCCACCCCTGGCGGTTCGACAGCAACTACAACACGAAGGCGATCGGCTCGTTGACCCTCGTGCGGAACCCGTCGTGGGACCCGGCGAGCGACCCACTGCGCCTCGCGCTTCCGGATCAGATCGAGATCGAAGGAGGGCGGTACGGCGCGTTGTTCAAGCAGCAGGCGGCCGGGGAACTCGACGTCGTGTTCGACGACACACCGCCTCCGTCGATGCTCCGGCGGTACCTGAACGACCCGACGCTCCGGCCGCTCGTGCAGAGCATCGACACGGGCAACCTGATCATGGCCGACTTCGTCCTGACGCAGCCTCCCTTCGACGATCTGGCGGTTCGACTCGCGGTCGCGTATGCCCTGGATCGCCGCGCCATGCTCGGTGTCATCCGGAACGGCTATGGGTTCGGAGGATCGATCCTGGCCAGCCACTACGCCTCCGACTCGAGCGAGGAAGGTCTCGCGGCGGGTTGGGATCCGTTCCCGGGCCCCGGCGGTGCTCCGGACCTCCAGGCGGCGCGACGAGAGATGGCCCGGTCGCGCTATGCGACGGGAGGCCGGTGCACCGATCCGGTGTGCCGCGGCATGACGGTTTACGTCCATGGGAACCTGGGCCCGATCGTGGACGGCGTTCGGCGCACCCTCGCCGCCCTCGGCATCGAAGCGACGGTGAAGGTGCCGGACGACTTCTTCGAGATCTGCACCGACCCGCACACGGACCCGCCTCCAAGCATGTGCATCGGTGACGGCTGGTTCCCGGACTTCCCGAGCGTCGGCAATCTGATCGTGATCAACTTCGGAGGGCCGGCCGTCACCGCTCCGTACGGGATCACGCACATGGGGGCTCCCTCGTCGCAGCTCGCGAAGCTCGGCAGCTCTGTGCGCACGGTGCCGACGATCGCCCCGGAGGTCGTGGCGTGCAACCAGGAGCCGGGTCCGCGCGGCATCGCGTGCTGGACGCGGTTGGATCAGTACCTGGTCACGAACGTGATGCCAGCGGTGCCGCTCGCGTTCGGCCGCTCGATCAGGATCGCCTCGCCGTCGCTCACGTCCTTCTCGTGGGAC
>DATAEV010000331.1:0-7021 GCA_036257875.1 Actinomycetota bacterium
GGAAGGCCGCTGGTACACTCGGTGGCCGCCCATGAACAAGACCGATCTGATCGAGCAGCCCTTCCTGCGCAACGATATCCCCGATTTCCGTCCCGGCGACTCCGTCAAGGTTCACGTCCGCGTGGTCGAGGGCAATCGCGAGCGGGTCCAGGTCTTCCAGGGCGTCGTGCTGCGTCGTTCGGGTGGAGGGATCCGCGAGACGTTCACGGTTCGGAAGATCTCGTTCGGGGTCGGGGTTGAGCGGACGTTCCCGTTGCACTCGCCCTCGATCGCTCGTCTCGAGCTGCTTCAGCGTGGCCGGGTGCGTCGCGCCAAGCTGTATTACCTGCGAGACCTCCGCGGGAAGAAAGCGCGCATCAAGGAGCGACGGATCGACGATGCGAAGCTCGCCGCCATGGAGGCCGCCTCGGCCGCGGACCGCGAAGCCGCGGCGATCGACGATCTCGCCGAGGAGACGGCCGATGCCGACATCGCCGGCCCTCAGATGGCCGACGAGGCGGAGCTCGACGCTGGGTCCATCGAGGAAGCCGACATGCCGGCGGCGCCGGCCGATCAGGAGGCGACGCCCGACGGCGACGCCGAGGAGCGGGCCGAGGCCTAGCCCGTGGCCGACCGGCCGCACGACCCTGACGAGCCACCCATCTCGGTGGCGGACGACGACCCGCCGGCCGCCGCGTCGCATCGCAAGGTTCCCAACGAGGACTCCGGGTTCTGGCGTGAGCTCCCCGTCCTGGTGCTCGTCGCACTCATCGTCGCGATCCTCATCAAGACGTTCCTCGTCCAGGCGTTCTACATCCCTTCGGAGTCGATGGAGCCCACGTTGCAGCGGGGCGACCGGGTGCTCGTGTGCCGGATCTGTACGCACTTCTCATCCGTCCATCGGGGCGACGTCATCGTCTTCTCCGACCCACAGCCTGGGCCTGATCAGGGCCGCGGCGCGATCGGCGGGGTCCTCCATTGGCTGGCGGAGGGCATCGGTGTCGCCCAGCCGGAGAACCCCGACTTCATCAAACGGGTGATCGCACTGCCCGGCGACACGGTCGAGATCCATCGGGGTGTCGTCTTCGTCGATGGGGAGCGCCTCGACGAGCCGTACCTGGATCCGGAAACGGACACCCGTTCGTTCCCGAAACGGACCATCCCGGATGGGATGCTGTACGTGCTGGGCGACAACCGGCTCCACTCCGGCGATTCCCGCTTCGAGCCACCGTCGGGCGTCGGGCTGGTGCCGATCGACAAGGTGATCGGAAAGGCGTTCGTCAAGGTGTGGCCGCCGGATCGATGGGGATGGCTGTAGCCGAGGATCTGGACCGGTACGAGTCGACCCTGCGCGCACAGGGTTTCGTCAGGATCGCCGGCGTCGACGAGGTCGGACGGGGAGCGCTCGCCGGTCCGCTGGTCGCCGCTGCGGTGGTGCTCCCCGACGACTTCGATCGCACGGGGATCCGCGATTCGAAGCTGCTCACCGCCAAGCAACGTGAGGTCCAATGCGAGCGGATCATGAACGCGTGCGTGTACACGATCCGGAAGATCGAGCCCAACGTGATCGACGCACGTGGACTCCATCGGAGCAACCTCGCGCTCCTGCGGCGATGCGTCCGCGCGCTCGACCCCGTTCCCGACTACGTGCTGACGGATGGGTTCCCCGTGGCGAAGATGCCGTGTCCCGCGCTCGGCGTGAAGAAGGGCGACATGGTGGCGGCGAGCATCGCGGCGGCGTCGATCGTCGCGAAGGTCACCCGGGACCGGATCATGCGGCGTCTGCATCGCCACTATCCCGAGTTCGATCTCGCACACAACAAGGGCTACGGCACCCCCGCACACCGGGATGCGTTGCAACGATTCGGCCCGACCCCGATCCACCGGCTCAGCTTCGCCGGGGTCGGCCAACCCTCCTTGCCTGGGTTCGTGTGAGCGGATCGCGAGCGAGCGTGAGAGCATGGATCGCTGATGGAAGACGACATCGAGCGGTTCGAGGAGGAGCGTGAGCTCGAGCTCTATCGGGAGTACCGAGACGTGCTTCCGATGTTCACGTATGTCATCGAGACAGAGCGGCGCTTCTATCTCGCCAACAAGGTGGACCTCGAGCAGCTCGAAGGCGGATGGGTCAAGGTCGAGCTCATCGATGCGTGGGTGTGGGACATGTTCCGGCCCGCGCGATTCGTCTCCACGGTGCGGGTGATGACGCAACGCGACGTCAACGTCGAGGAGTTGCGACGCGATGACGCCGCGAGCCTCCTCGAGGCGCCGGAGGACTGACCGAACCCGGGTCGGTGTCGGTGCTCGCGGCTATCGTCCGCGCGTGGATGCTCGGCCGGGAACGGGGCGCATCGGCGAAGCCGCGACCGAAACGCTCTACGTTCGGCGTGGGTTCCGGGTCGTTGCGCGCAACTGGGGTTGCCGCATCGGGGAGCTGGATCTCGTCGTGCAGCGTGGCGGTCTGCTCGTGATCTGCGAGGTCAAGACCCGGCGAGGGACCCGCTTCGGCGCGGGGTTCGACGCCGTCGATGCGAGGAAGCGACGCAAGCTACGCGCCGTCGGCGAGGTGTTCCTGCAACAGACGCGGGTGCGTCCCGTGGCGGTGCGATTCGACGTCGCGAGCGTGCGGCTGCGGCTGGATGGCTCAGTGGTGGTCGACGTCTTCGAGGACGCCTTCTGACAAGCGGCGCAGAGCCGACACCAGTCGGTCGATCTCGGCAGGACTCGAGAGGTAGTTGACGACGCCGGCCCGCAGGAAGGTCGAGCCGCGCAACGTCGTCACGCTGACCCAGGCCGCGCCGTCCAGCTCCAGCGCGCGCTGCAGGTCGTTCTGGTACGCGTCGAGTCGGCCGGGCGGCCACCCGTCCCATCCCTCCGGGAGGTGACGGAAGCAGACGATGGAGAGTTCGGGCTCGACGGCGAGCTCGAAGTCGGGCGCGTCACGCAGCCGCGCAGCCAGGTACGCCGCCAGGTCGTCGGTGTCCTCGACGAGGGCGGCCAGCCCGCGCGTGCCCAGGTGCTTCCAGCTCATCCACAGCTTCAAGGCGCGGAACCGGCGCGTGCCCTCGATCGTGTACTCGTACCAGTTCAGTGGCTCGTCCTCCGGCCGGCTCGAGGCGTAGTACTCGGGCGACCGATGGAACGTCTCCCGGAGATCCTCTCGCCGGCGGACGACCAGCCCGCCGATGTCGTACGCCTGGAAGAACCACTTGTGTGGATCGACCGTCACGGAGTCCGCGAGCTCCAGACCGGGCACGCGGGCGGCGTCGCGCGGCGAGAGCCGCGCGGCGCCGCCGAAGGCCGCGTCGACGTGCAACCACATCCCCTCGCTCTTCGCGAGCGACGCCAGGTCGACCACGAGGTCGACCGAGCCCGTGTTCGTGGAACCGGCGACCGCGCTGATCGCGAGCGGGGTCAGGCCCGCCGCTCGGTCCTCGGCGATCGCGTCCGCGACCGGTCCGGCTTGCAGCCGGAAGCGGTCGTCGGACGCGACCACATGGAGCGTGCCGCTGGGGAACCCGAGGATGTCCAGGCCGCGCTCGACCGAGAAATGCGTCTGGTCGCTCGCGTAGACGCGCACCCCCTCGAGCGCCGAACCCCGCGGCGGATGCTCGTCACCTCGGATCTCGGCGAGGTGGATGTCGCGAGCCACCGCGAGCGCCATCAGGTTCGCCATCGCCCCACCGGAGGTGAGGACACCCCATGAGCCCGCTCCCGACGCGACGACGGTCCGGAGCCAGCCGATCACCTCCTCTTCGACGAAGGCACCGATCGGTCCCGCGTGCCACACATCGACCCCCTGATGCAGCCATTGCGCCAGGACTTCCCCGCCGATCGACATCGCCAGCGGGGGCGGCGTGAAGTAGCTGAACGCTCCGGGGAATTGCGCGTTGAACGTCATGGGAGCCACCCGCTCGCGGAACTCCGTCAGGACCGCATCCGCCGGGCTGCCGACGTCCGGGGCGGGAGCAGGCTCGTTCGAGGGACCGAAGAATCGCCGACGCGAATCCGGATAGCTCTCGCGCTGGATCGGGCGCACCATCGCCTCGCCGTAAAGCCAGTCGAGGGCTTCGGTCCAGACCGCAGCTCCGAACCGTTCGAGGCTCGTCCGAGAGATGCCGGCGTCGCGGATGTCGAGGAGCTCGGGATCGGGGACCGGGAGATCGGCGTCGGACGTCATGGCGGCGATGCTACCGGTGTGTGACGGTCGTCACGGTTGGACCCCACGCTCGGTCGTAGCGTCGTCACATGTACGGACGGGTGATCGGCGTGACCGTGCTGGGCGTCGGCGGCCATCCGGTCACGGTCGAGGCGTTCGTCGGGCGAGGCCTCCCGTCGTTGACCGTGACCGGGCTCCCCGGCGCTGCCGTGCAGGATGCGCGGGATCGGATCAGGCCGGCGGTCGAACATGCGGAACTCGAATGGCCGCTGCGCCGCGTGGTGGTCAACCTCGCCCCCGGCAACCTCCGGAAGGAAGGTGCCGGGCTCGACCTCCCGATCGCCGTGAGCGTCTTGGTGGCGACGCGGCAGGTACCGCCCGAGGCCGCCGCCGGTCACATCTTCTTCGGCGAGGTCTCGCTCAAGGGCGAGGTCCTTCCGACCCCGGGTGTGATCTCGGTCGCGATCGCGGCGGCGCGTCGCGGGCTCCGCGGGGTCATCGTCCCGGCGGTCAACGCCGTCGAGGCCGCGCAGGTCGACGGGCTCGCCGTGATCGGCGTGGCAACCATCCAAGACGTCGTCGGATTCCTCCGGGGAACCTGGCGGGCACCGGCGATCGGACCGTCGGAGACCGGGTCAGAGCCCGCGACCTCCGCAGACCTGTCAGAGGTGCGCGGTCAGGACGAGGCCCGACGCGCGCTGGAGGTCGCGGCCGCCGGCGGCCACAACCTCCTGATGGTCGGTTCGCCGGGGGCCGGCAAGACCATGCTCGCCCGGCGGCTGCCGACGATCCTGCCGGATCTCACCCCGGAGGAGGCACTCGAGGCCACCCAGCTGCACTCCGTTGCCGGGCTGCTTGCCGGGCGCGGATTGCTCCGCGAGCGTCCTTTCCGCGCGCCGCATCATTCCGTCTCCACCGCGGGTCTCCTAGGCGGGGGCTCGACCGTCCTTCGGCCGGGTGAAGCGAGCCTCGCGCATCGGGGAGTCCTGTTCCTGGACGAGCTGACGGAGTTCCGGCGCGACGCCATCGAAGCGCTCCGCCAACCGCTCGAGGATGGCCGGATCGTCGTGACACGCTCCGGTGGATCGGTGTCGTTCCCCGCTCGTTTCACGCTCGTCGCGGCGGCCAACCCGTGCCCGTGCGGGTTCTCGGGCGACCCGCAGCGGTCGTGTCGGTGTCGCCCTGATCAGGAAGACCGCTACCGGCAGAAGCTCTCCGGACCCCTGCTCGACCGCATCGACCTGCGACTCACGATCCCGCGTCTCACCAAGGACGAACTGCTCGGCGCCTCTGCGGGGGAGCCCTCGGCGGTGGTCCGCGATCGCGTGATCGCGGCGCGCGATCGGCAGCGGCGACGATATTCGACGCTCGGGATCACCTGTAACGCCCACCTGCCTGGGCCGATCGCGCGCCGTGAAGCCCAGCTGTGCCCGGATGCCGAACGGCTGCTCGGCAGAGCCGTCGATCACATGGCGCTCACCGGGCGCGGTTTCGACCGGGTGATCAAGGTCGCACGGACGGTTGCCGATCTCGCGGGAGCCGCTCGCGTTTCCGAACAGCACGTCGCCGAGGCGCTTTCCTACCGGACCGCGTTCGAGCAGGACGAAGGTCTGGCGCGTGCCGGCTGAGGTCGCATCACCCTCCGGCTTCCCGGACGGATTCGGCCGCGGTCCAGAAGAGAAGGACGCGTTGCTCCTCCTCCGCTGTCTGCTGGGACCCGCGCCGCGCTCTCTCCACGCTCTCATCTGGAGAACGGGAAGCGCCTCCCGCGCCCTCGCCCGCATCCGCGCCGCCGACGCCGGATCGGAGAACGACCGAGCATTCCTGGCGAACACCGACGTCAGCCAGATCCGACGGAACCTCGATCGGGTGGGCGCACGCTTCGCCGCGCCGGGAGACCCCGACTATTGCCCCGCGTTCCTCCGGCTCGCGGATCCGCCGGTCGGCGTCTTCGCGCGGGGCCGCGTCCTCGGCCGAGGCGACCACCGGGTCGCGGTCGTCGGTTCCCGACGTCCGACCGCAGCAGGGGTGGAGGTTGCAGCCGACCTTGCGCGAGGACTCGCCGTGGCGGGTGTCCTCACCGTGAGCGGTGGTGCGGTGGGGATCGACGCCGCCGCCCACCGTGGGGCGCTCGACGCCGGCGGTGTCACGGTCGCCGTCCTCGGGTCCGGGATCGACGTGGCGCACCCCGCGCGCAACCGGGGCTTGTTCGAGCGGATCGAAGCGTCGGGAACCGTCATCAGCGAGTATCCGCCGGGCACCCCCGCCGAGCCGTTCCGGTTCCCCGCCCGGAATCGCCTGATCGCAGCGCTCAGCCGGGGCGTGGTCGTCGTCGAGGGTGCGGCGAAGAGCGGCACGCGGATCACGGCCGAACACGCCGTGGACCTCGGCCTCGATGTCTTCGCGGTTCCCGGGCCGGTGACGAGCCCGCTCGCCGAGACGCCGCTAGGCCTGATCCGCGACGGCGCCATCATGATCCGGGGGACGGCCGACCTCCTTGAGGACCTTGGGCTCGATGGAGATGCCTCGGGGGAACGGGGAGCCCCCCGGGGGCTGTCGGCCGACGAGCGCAGGGTCCTTGCGGCGCTGGGAACTTCGATGCTGCCGACCGCGGTCGCGGGGGTCGCGGAGATGCCGGTCGCCGACGCCCTCACCGTCCTGATCGGGCTCGAGCTCCGGGGGCTCGTCCGCGGCGTCGGCGGCCGATTCGAGCGGACCTTCAGGGCAGCCGGTTCCTGATCTGGGGCTGGATGGCCTCGGAGTCGAACGACGGCGGACACCCGTCTGGGTGATTGCGCGTGGTCCGAGGCGCTGGGACGATATGTCCGATCTGCGCCGACCATTCCCCCGGCGCGCCCGGAGAGAGACCTCGTGGAACAAGAC
>DATAEV010000339.1:0-6978 GCA_036257875.1 Actinomycetota bacterium
GAAGAGGAGCCGGAGGCGGTCGTCCGGGATCTCCTGCACGTCGGCTCCGATGGTCTCCAGCTCGGCGATCTGCGCGGCAGCCTCGGTCTTCGCCCGGCCGACCCGCTCACGCCGGAGCTTGTCGATCGCTCGGTTGCGCGCAGTCGTGACGATCCATGCCTCGGGGTTGTCCGGCACGCCGCGACTCGGCCAGGTGCGCAGCGCGACCTCGAACGCGTCCTGCACCGCCTCTTCGGCGAGGTCGAAGTCGCCCGTGACCCGGATCAGGGCCGCCACCGCCCGCCCGGAGCCCTGCCGGAACGATCGCTCGAGGGCTCCGAACGCGTCGGTCATCCCTCGATGATGGGGCGCACCTCCACAGAGCCGTGGCGCGCCCCCGGGATCTTGCTGGCGAGATCGATCGCGGTGTCGAGGTCGTCGACCTCAACCAGGAAGTAGCCGCCGAGCTGCTCCTTCGTCTCCGCGAACGGACCGTCGGTGACGAGCTGCTGGCCGTCCCGCACACGGACGGTGGTTGCTGCAGGGCTGTCCGCGAGCTGGTCACCGCCGCGCATCACACCGCGCTCGACGAGCTCGTTCGCGAACTTGTCGTACTCCTCGTAGATCGCGTGCTGCTCATCGTGCGGGACCGACGCCCACGCCTTCTCGTCCGCGTAGATCAACAACGCATACTTCATGCGCACCCTCCTGGACCGAAGGCGGCCCGATGCCGCCCGCTCACCCTAGTCGACGAACGGCCGGAGGCGGTTCCGACATGGATCGATCCTTCGACATCGATGTCCAGCCTCTTCGGCTAGCCTGGGTGGCGAGGATCTCATCCACGAGCGGCACCACGAGGAGGAACATCCGATGTCCCGCGAGAGCGACTGGCACGTGTTCGACAAAGCATGCGACATCACGGCGATGGCGGCTCGAGGCTCAGCCGCGACGGCCACGCCGGCCCAGGTGGCGGACATCTTCCGCGCGGTCCACGCGGCGCTCCAAGAGGTCGTCACTGCCATGATCAACTCCGAGTCTCGGGCCGGCTTCTAGCGACGGCGTCACGGGCCGGCTACGGAGGCCCCCGTCATCTGATGGAGAGATCACGCATCGACACGATGCCGACGAGCCGCCCGGTCTCCGTCACGGGCACATGACGGAACCCTTTCGCCAGCATCAGCGCGAGCGTTTCCTGGGCGGACGTGTCGGCGTCCAGGGTGACCGGGTCCTTGGTCATCCACTCCCCGACGTCATGGGTCGCCGCGTCGTGCTCCGCGGCAAGCGCCCGCACGATGTCCCGTTCCGTGAAGATGCCGATCAGGTCCTCGCCGTCGATCACCAGTGCAGCGCCGACGTGCTGGAGGCTCATCACCTGGGCCGCCTCGGCGACGGTCGCCGTGGGCGGGACCGAGATGAGATCGATGCTCATGAGCTCGCGGATGGCCGGCATGACCACTCTTGAGCCTAGCTTCCCTCGACGAGCGCTGCGCGCCTGGTATCGCCCGCGGCGCGAGGGATATCCCTGGCGCCGGGGCGGGATCGGTCCCTACGGGGTCCTCGTCAGCGAGGTGATGCTGCAACAGACCAAGGCCGCCCGGGTCGCAGCGGCCTTCCATGGGTTCCTCCGGCGGTTCCCGAACGTATCGAGCCTCGCCGCCGCGGCGCCGGCGGATGTGCTCCGAGCATGGTCCGGGCTCGGGTATCACCGGCGAGCCGTCGCCCTGCATGAGGCGGCCCGAACCATCGTCCGGGTCCACGGCGGAGAGGTGCCGGACGATCCGGAGGCGCTCCAGCACCTCCCGGGGATCGGTCTCTACACGGCGTCGGCCGTCGCAGCGATCGCGTTCGGCCGGCCGGTCGTCGCGATGGACGCGAACGTTCGTCGGGTAGCGTCGCGCGTCATGATCGGCCGCGAGCCGGAGGACCGTGCCGATCCTCGGATCGCGGCGGCCGCGCGGATCCTGCTCGATCGACGTGACCCCGCGAGCTGGAACCAGGCGATGATGGACCTCGGGCGCGAGGTGTGCCGTCCGACGCCGCGATGCGAAGCGTGTCCGCTCGAGCCGTGGTGCCGGTTCCGCAGCGCCGGCAGGCCCGGCGGGCCCGGCAGGTCGGTCGTTGCTCAGCAGCAGTCACCCTTCGAGGGATCGAACCGTCAGGTCCGCGGGCGGATCGTGGCGGTGTTGCGCGAGCGGCAGTCGGCGGGCCTCTCGGGCCTGGCCGCGGCGACGGGGTTCGGAGCCGATCGCGTCGGGTCGGCGGTCACCGGACTCGTCCGCGACGGGATCGTCGAGCGGCGTGGCCGCTCGTTCCGTCTCCCCGTGGACCGCCCGTTGGAACGTTCGAACCGCGAACCCGGTCGGTCTCCCGATTCGTTTAGCCTTTCGGCCGCCACCCGACCGGAGGGATGAGCTCGTGACGGGCGACGAGGCACGGACGTCGACGACGGAGGAAACCGCCGCCGATTCGCTCGCCCGCGAGCTGTACTGGGCGGCGCCGCCCGTGTCCGGTTCTTCGCCGGGATCCCGGTCGGCCGACGGAACGTCCGACCTCGCGATCCGTTGGGGGGAACTGGAGGCGACGCTTCGTCGCGATAACGCTTCCCGACCGCTCCCGGACGATCAGATCCTCCAGATGGGTCGCCCGCTGAAGCGAAGGATCAAGCGGCTCACCTTCCGGCTCCTCCGTCCGCTGATGCGCCGGTACGATCGGATCGGCGCCGACCTGGCGCTGCTCGGACTCGAGACGTCCCGGGAGCTCGAGGCGGCCCGCCATGAGATCGCCGGCCTCACGTCGGAGCTCCAGGAGCTCCGGTCCGATGTTCGCCGCGCGGAGGCGGCGTGGGACGAGGTCCGAACGGCGTTACGGGCGTCGCAGACCGTCGCCCACGAACACGATGTTCGGATCGGATCGGCGGCTTCCGAGCTCGAAGCGTTGTCCCGACGGCTCGCGTCGGCGGGCGGGGTGACCGGTTCGGCGCCCGCTCCCGCGGCGGCACCGGCCCCTCATCCCGAGGCCGCCCTGCCGGACGCGTTCTACTGGCGGTTCGAAGCCGCGCTCCGCGGCTCGCAGGAGTCGATCGAGCAGAAGCTCCTCCAGTATCGGGATCTCGCCGATCAGCTGCGTACGCAACACGGAGGTACGCCGCTGTGGCTCGATCTCGGATGCGGGGAGGGCCAGTTCCTCGCGCTGCTCCAGGGATGGGGCTGGCGGGTGCTCGGTATGGATATCTCGGCGCAGGCCGTCGCGACGTGCGAGGAGCGTGGCATCGATGCGATCGAAGGGACGTTGCCCGACTTCCTGCTCTCGTACGACGGAGAAGCCCCGGCGGGGATGAGCGCGATCCAGGTCGTCGAGCACCTTCCGCCGGCGTCCTGGCTTCCGCTCCTGCAGTATGCGCAACGAGCGCTCGCCCCGGGCGGGGCCCTGGTCGTGGAGACCATCTACCCTCTGAACGTGGATGCGCTCGCCAGGTGGTTCTTCGGTGACATCACCCACACGTGGCCCGCGAACCCCGAGACGCTCCGTGTGATGGCCGGCTTCGCCGGCTTCGATTCGGCCGAGGTTCGTTTGATGAACCCCGACGAGGACGAACGACCCCAAGACTACGCCCTGATCGCGAGGAAGCCCTGATGCGGATCCTCGTGTGCCATCCCCAGCCCCCGTTCATGTCCGGCGGTGCCGAAACGCACGCCAACGGATTGATCCGAGCCTTGCGCGAGGCCGGCCACGAGGCTGAGATCGCCACGATCCCGTTCCAGTGGGCACCGCCCTCGGAACTGGTGCACCAGATGGGGCTCTGGCGGAGCCTCGATCTGCGCGAAGCCAACGGGATGTCCATCGACCTCGTCGTCGCGATGAAGTTCCCCGCATACCTGGTCAACCATCCGCGCAAGATCATCTGGCTCATCCACCAGCAACGCACGGCCTATGAACTGTGGGGTCATCCGGGCTTCGGCGATCTCTCCAAAGCTCCCGACGGATCGGCGATCCGGGATCTGGTGGTCGCCTCCGACCGCCTCGCGTTCGGGGAGGCCGAACGGATCTTCACGAATTCCGAGAACGTGAAGGGCCGGCTCGAGCGATCCCTCGGGGTGCGTGGGGAGGTCCTCTACCATCGCTCCGATCTCACCGAGCGTCTGTTGGGTCGTGATCCCGGCGACGGTGCCGGCGATTACCTCCTGTTCCCCAGCCGGTTCGACCCCTTGAAACGGCAGGCGCTGGCCGTCGATGCGATGCGGCACGTGCGGTCGGACGTCCGGTTGTTGCTCGTCGGGTCGGGAACCGAGCTCGAGACGATCCGGACGCGCATCTCGGACGCGCGGCTGGCCGATCGGGTCGAGATCCGCGTCGGCGTGTCGGACGACGAGTTGATCGAGCTCTATCGCGATGCGCTGGGTGTCTACTTCGGCCCGTATGAGGAGGACTACGGCTACGTGACGATCGAGGCGATGGCCGCGGGCCGGCCCGTCATCGTGACCACGGACTCCGGCGGCCCGCTCGAGTTCGCTCGGAACGAGGAGACCGGGGTCGTCGTAGAGCCCGATCCCGAGCAGATCGCGGCGGCGTTCGACGAGCTCTTTCACGATCGCGCGCGAGGGGAACGACTGGGCGCGGCCGGCCGAACGTTCGTCGCCGAGAAGATGCCCGACTGGCCCGGCGTCGTCCGCCGTCTCCTCGGCTGATGGCGACGGTCGCGTTCGTCTCGCCGCTCCCTCCGGCGAAGACCGGGATCGCGACGTACGCAGCGTCCGTCCTCGAGGGGCTCGACCAGCTCGACGCGGCGTCGGGACACACGATCGATCCGGTGTCGCCGTTCGAACCCGATGCCGGCGCCCGCGTCCGCGCCGCCGACGTCGGCATCTACCAGATCGGCAATAACGTGGAGTTCCACGGCGACATCTACGCGCTGTCGGTCTGGCATCCGGGGGTGGTTGTGCTCCATGACCTCGCCGTCGACGGTCTGATCTGGGGCCTCGGCGAGGTGAGGAGCCCGCTCGCGGCGCCCGCCCGCCAGGAAGCGATCGCCGCGACGCCGCGCGGAGCGGATCACGACGATCCGCTCGGGGTCCCTTGGTGCGCGCAACTCGTTCGACGCGCACGTGCCGTCATCGTCCATTCGGGCTTCGCGAAGAGCTACCTCGAGCGGATCGGATGCCTGACGCCCGTCCTCGTCGCGCCTCACCCCACCGTCGAGCGGGAGGCGGACATCGAGCGTGCTCGGGTCCGCGGTCACGAGCTTCGTGCCGGCGTGGCGGGTCCCGATGAGGTCGTGGTCGGGGTGGCGGGCGACCTCAACGCCACGAAGGGGATCCCGCAGCTCCTCGAAGCGCTCGCGCACGTTCGGTCGACCGTCCGGCTCGTCCTCGTCGGACGGCGAGGTGGGTGGGACGTCGACGCCGCGATCCGCGACGCCGGCGTCGGGGGTCGGGTGAGCGTCTTCGCGGATGTCGCCGACAGCGAGTTCCTCGCGTGGCTGAGCGCCTTCGACGTTCTGGTCAACCTCCGGTACCCGCACCGGGGCGAGTCCAGCGGCTCCCTCGTGCGGGCCCTCCAGGTGGGAACGCCCACGATCGTGAGCGGCGTCGGGACGTACCTCGAGGTCCCCGACGACGTCGTGGTCCGGACCGGGCCGGGACGGCCCGATCCGGAGGAGCTCGCGGCCGTCATCGATCGATTCGCCGGCGACCCGGAGGGTCGAGCGGCGATCGGCGACCGTGCGCGGGCGTACGCGCGCGACGCGCTGGCGCCCACGACGACCGCCGCCGTGTACCTCGAGGCGATCGACGACCTGGTCGCGCTCCGCGCCGATCCCGTCCGGAACGCGATCGCGCGGTGGGCGCGCGGGCTGCGTCCCGCGGGCCTCGGCCCGCGGCACGCAGCCCGGGGCCTCGGCGTCCGGTACCCGGAGGCGTTGTTCGAGCTTCGCCGAGAGGAACACGGATGAGCTTCGACCTCGACGCGACCGCGACGGCGAGGCTCCGTTCGGCCGGCCAGCGGTACACGACGCAACGTCGGCGACTGATCGAGCTGCTCGCCGACGCGGGGAGCCCGGTGTCGATCCCGGACATCCTCGCGGGCGGCTCCGGTCTCAAACAGAGCTCGGTCTACCGGAACCTCGCCGCGCTCGAGCAGGCCGGGGTGGTGCGACGGCTGGTGACGGATGAGGAGTTCGGGCGGTACGAGCTCGCCGAGGACCTGATCGGCCACCACCACCACCTCGTCTGTTCGCGATGCGGCAAGATGCGTGATGTGGACGTTCCCGAGGAGCTCGAGCGAACGCTGGAACGAACGCTCGACCGGATCGCGAAGCGTGCGGGGTTCGCTCGTGTCTCCCACCGCCTGGACCTGCTCGGGCTCTGCGCCGACTGCGCCGCGGAGGTGGGGACCGATACGCCGCGCGGCTGATCGTCGACCGGTCGTCGGGTGGCTGGTGCTCCTCGTGCTCTGCGCCGCGTGCTCCTCGGCGACCAGCGCCTCGGGCTCGCTCCCGGGTGCCAGGCCGAGCAGTCCCGCCAAGGTCCAGATCGTGACGCCGACCGACGGTGAAGTGATCCACGGATCGGTCGTCGACGTGAAGGTCCGGCTGGAGAACGCCACGATCGTCCCCGTGACGACCACCAACATCACGCCCGATCAAGGGCATCTCCATCTGTACCTCGACGATCAGATCGAATCGATGAACTTCTCGACCAGCGCCACGCTCACGGCCGTCCAACCCGGCCTGCACGCGTTGCGCGTGGAGTTCGTCGCCTCCGACCACCTTCCGTTCGACCCGCGCGTCATCGCGGAGGTCGCGTTCGAGGTGAAGCATTGATCGCGGTGTCGGTCCGCGCGCGTCGGTCGCGAGCGGCAGACGCCGACGTGGCGATGGTCCTCGCGGTGATCGCCGGCTCGGCGTTGCTGCTCGTCCGCACCTCGTTCATCGGTCTCCCGGTGACCGTGGGCGTGTTCGCCGCGCTGTACGTGGTGCTGGGCTCGGCCTCGCTGGCGGCCACG